>JAHJDU010000277.1 GCA_018812385.1 Pseudomonadota bacterium | reverse complement strand
CGTGTGCTCTTCCGATCTAAACCGCTCTATCGTCCAAATTCCCAATCCTGATATCTTTTTACCCTGTTTGATTTTGAACATCTGAAGTGGGAACATGGAAATAGAATAATTGTAATTGATCCTTGTCCCTATCAACACCGCAAATACTTTGATGAAAACAATTTAAGAGAAGATTTATCAGCCATAGAATCAATTGAAGCAACCATTGAAATCATTGATGTGGAAAGCAAAATGCAGGAAAAAAGAAAGCCCTAGGCGATCAGATAGGTTGCCGTACCTGTGGCAATCCGGGTTTCTTTTTCATTATACAGGTCTATTTTGGCAACAACAATTCTGGAACCTGCCCGGATGATCCGGCTTTTGCATTTAAATGAGTGGCCTTTGCCAGGCCTTAAATAATCCACCCGCATATCAATGGTGGCAGTGGAAGCCAGTTTTTTCTCGATAATTTCAAGGGGTTTACCATGGTGAAGTTTTGCACAGGAAATGAATGCGGAAAGTCCCCCGGTTAAATCAATGACAGAGGCTGTCACCCCGCCGTGCAGGATACCAGCGGTTGGATTTCCGATAAGATCTTTTGTCATATTAAAACTTGTGACTGCTTCACCGGTTTCATAATCCAGAAGATCAATATCAATGCCCAGAACCTTGTTAAACGGTAGCATCTCAAGATAATATACTTTTATTCTTTCAAGAACAGACTCTGTCATGGCAATTTATTCCTTATCGTCTTTTTAAGACACCCAGGGTTTTTGTCATTTCTAGTTCTTCATAATTTCCTGACGTAAGGGCAATTTCGTATACCTGTCGGGGAGCCTGTCCCCCTTTTTCAGGGTCTGTGAAAATATCATGAATCAAAAGAAACCCGTTGGGTTTGATATGGCAGGACCAGGTCATAAAATCTTCATAACATGCCTCAAAGGAATGTCCCCCATCTATAAACAGCATTGAAATGGGTGTTTTCCACATTTTCCCGGCAATGTTTGAAGATGCAATAATGGGCACCACTGTATCTTCAAGGGATGCCATGTTGATGATTTCCTGGAAAAATGAAAAGGTATTCACTCTTGATAATTTCGGGTCAAATAAATCCGGATCAAAATACGCTTCCCCGGGCTGCTGCTCCTCAGATCCCTTATGGTGATCAATGGAAAAAAGAATGGAACCGTTTTCTTTGCATGCTGAGCCTATAATATAGGCGGATTTGCCGCAATAACTTCCGATTTCAATGACAGGGCCATTTTTTGAAGCTTGAAGCGCAATAGAGTAGAGCCTTTTTGCTTCATCTTTATCCATAAAGCCTTTGATATTATCCCAAACATCAAAATCAATCTTCATCATAACTTCTGACAAGTATTTCTCTGGGTTTAGAACCGATCTGGGGGCCGACAATTCCCTCATGTTCCATTATTTCAACCAGTCGTGCAGCCCTGTTATAACCTATGCGAAGACGTCGCTGAACAAAAGAAATAGATGCCTGACGGGTTTTGGTCACCAGGGCTACTGCCTCATCATATTTTCCATCATAGTCAGACTCATCAAAGGCTTGATCGTCATCATCGCTATCACTTATTGTAATATCTTCAATATAATCCGGGGATCTCTGCTCTCTTAAAAATTTAGTCACCCTGGCAATCTCTTTTTCAGAAATATAGGCACACTGAATCCTGACAAGTTTGCCTGTTCCAGGAGGACAGAACAACATATCCCCGTTTCCCAGGAGGCTCTCAGGTCCACCGCCGTCAAAAATGGTTCTGGCATCAACCTTGGAAGATACCTGGAATGAAATCCTGGTGGGGAAGTTGGCTTTAATACTTCCTGTGAGCACATCAACAGAGGGTCTCTGGGTGGCAATAATCAGATGAATTCCTGCTGCCCTTGCCATCTGGGCAAGCCTGGTCAATGCAAATTCCACGTCTTTTGATGAGACCATCATAAGATCTGCCAGTTCATCCACAATGACAACAATATAGGGAAGTTTTTTAAACTGCTCTTTATTGACTTCATCTGGATCTTCAATCTTTTTCTTATTCTGTGACTTCACCATATTGTTATACTGGACAATATTTCTAAACCCTGTCTGTTCCAGCAGTTCATACCGCCGTTCCATCTCCCTGACTGCCCAGAAAAGAGCATTGGTTGCCTTTTTCATATCTGTAACCACAGGAGAAATCAAATGGGGAATGTCATTATAAACAGAAAGCTCAATCCGCTTGGGATCAATCATGATCATTTTAACATCATCGGGAGTGCCTTTGTACAAAAGGCTGATAATCATTGCATTTAACCCGACACTCTTACCTGTTCCCGTGGCACCGGCGATGAGAAGATGGGGCATGGAATCCATTTTTGTCACCACGGGCCTTCCCATAAGGTCTTTCCCCAGTCCCAGGGTCAGCATAGATGTTGACTGTACAAACTCTTTTGATGACATTAGTTCTCTTAAATTAACGATTTCCCTTTCTTCATTTGGGATCTCAATTCCAACGACGTCCCGGCCTGGAATGGGGGCTACGATCCGAATGCTTATGGCACTTAAGGCCAGGGCCAGATCATCAGACAGACCAGCTATTTTAGAGATTTTTATTCCAGATGCCGGCCTATATTCAAAAGTTGTGATGACAGGACCTGGAAGGATTTCAACCACCTCTCCGAATACGTTGAAATCATTAAGTTTACTTTCCAGAATTCTGCTTTTCTCTTTCAACATCTCTGTATCAATATTTTTTTCAACCTTTTTTTTCTCATCCAAGAATGAAATCAATGGGAGATTAAATTCAACTTTTTCCCGGATATCGCCAAATTCCACATCTGGTTTAAAGTCTGAATCGTCTTTTTCCAATTCCACTATTGTCGGCTCAAAAATGTCTTCCGGCTCTTGCAGAAACTCTCTTTCCAGAGTCTTTTCAGGAATTTTAATAAGAATATTTTTTTTAATAAAGACAGGGGTAATGTCAATTTCTTTTTCAGCCTGTTCTCTTTTTTTTTTCCAGTTTTTATACTTTTCTTTAAAAAAATCAATAAACTCCTGAAAATCATCTCTCATGATTGTTAAAAGTTCAATGATTTTCTGTCTTAAAAACAGCCCCAGAGAAATAATAGATATACCAGTGGCAAGAATAAAACCCGTGATCAGGAAAAACAACAGGACAATAATACAGCCTGTAATATTGGCATATTTTAATAAAAATGAGGTAAAGGTATTACCAATAATACCACCCGAAGAGATGGTTGTACCCAACAACGGGTAGTCGTCTTTAAAAAGAAACAATAGGCCGCCAGTACAAATCATTAAGAAAAGACCCCCCAAAAGGGTGAGCAGGATTATTTTTACAGATCTTCCCTTTAAAAGCCATACGCTGCAAAAACCTAAGATAAGCGGAATCCAGAACGCCCCCAACCCGAACAGAAAAATAAAAAACCCGGCAAAATGGGCTCCTAACAGCCCGAAAGCGTTGTGGATATTATCTGGAATGATGAAAAAATTGTTCCCTACACAGGGATCTGCAACATTATAGGAAAAAAAGCTGACCGAAGTTAATACAATGGAAAAAAAAAGTAGTATACCATAGAGTTCTTTTTTCATACTTCAATAATTACCGGTACAATTAAGGGTCTGCGGTTTATGGTAAACGCAAAATATTGTTTCAGAGCTTTGGGCATTTTCTTTTTAAACAATTCAATCCGGGATTCACTTCCCGGTTCTATCTCTTCTAAAATTTCAAGGATGACACACTGGGCATCGTCAACCAGGTATCCTGTGACAGAATCAAAAATAAATCCCTTTGAAATCAATTCCGGACCGTAAAGAACATGGCCTGTTTCCTCATCAATGACCATGGTGACAACAACAAGCCCGCCTTCAGAAAGTTCCCGTCTCTCCTTTAAAACGCTTCTTCCTACATCACCGATCCCTTTACCATCAACAAGGACTCTGCCGGTATGTGCGTGACCCTCTATCCTGCCACCATCCTTATCAAAAACAATAATATTACCATCCTCAGCCACAATGACATTTTCCCTGAGCATACCCTGTTTTTCGGCGAGTCTTGCGTGAACCACCAAATGCCGGTATTCCCCATGAATAGGGATAAAATATTCAGGTTTAATCAAATTCAGCATCATTTTAAGCTCTTCCTGATGGGCATGGCCAGATGTATGGATATTAGCAATTTTTGAATACACCACCTCTGCCCCTCTGCGGTACAGCTTGTTGATAATGCTGGCAATGGCTTTTTCATTTCCCGGAATATCTTTGGATGACAGAATCACATTGTCGCCCTTTTTAATCTTAATATGCTTGTGTGTGCCGGAAGCCATCCTTACCAAGGCTGACATTGGCTCCCCCTGGCTGCCCGTTGTAATGATGACAACTTCATCATCCCTGTATTTACCAATCTGTTTTACATCCAGTATGGTATTGGAAGGGCACTGAATGTGCCCAAGTTCAGTTGCCACTGCAATAATTTGCTCCATACTCCGGCCATTAAAAATTACCTTACGATGGCTGCGGACGGCTATATCAATCACCTGTTGTATCCTGGATACATTTGAGGCAAACAAGGCAACAATCACCCTGCCACTGGCAGCAGCAATCAGTTTTTCAAGGTTTTTTGCCACTTCCTGCTCAGGCATTGTATACCCTTTGACTTCAACATTGGTGGAATCCGACATCAGAACCATAACACCTTTATCTCCAAGTCTTGCAAAACTTGAAATATCCGTGTTCTTCATCTTGTCTGCGTTATGACTGATTCTAAAATCACCAGTATGAACAATTACACCTTCAGGGGTTTGGATGGCAAGCCCGACACCGTCAATCGTAGAGTGGCTGACACGGATAAATTCTATTTCAAAGGGTTCTATTGAAAGGGTTTCGCCTGGATTCACAAGGTTTAAATCAACATATTTATTGAGATCAAACTCAACAAGCTTATTTCTCACAATCCCCAGTGTAAAGGCTGTTCCATATACAGGAAGCCTGATTTCCTTTAAAAGGTATGGCAACGCCCCGATATGGTCCTCATGGGCATGGGTAATGATAATGCCATGGATCTTGTCACGATTTTCCCTGATATAATCCATGGCCGGGATAACAATATCCACACCCAGCATGTAGTCTTCAGGGAACATAAGTCCGGCATCAATGATGAACATGACCTCGTCATATTCAATCACCATCATATTGAGACCTATTTCGCCAAGCCCTCCGAGTGGAATAATTTTAAGCATTTAAATTTCCTATAACTATACTAAATACAAATACCAAGTTTTTCAATAATTGCATCTGCCTGATCAATGATCCAGTCACGCTGCTCCCTTGTTGCATAACCCATGCAATCACATTTTATATTTTTT
>JAHJDU010000276.1 GCA_018812385.1 Pseudomonadota bacterium | reverse complement strand
TCACATTCAATGTTTCAAATGACACAGCCTACAGTTACTGGAATCCAAAGTTTTATATCCTTCTCATGAAAGGAGAAAAAGTCGCAGGTATCTCTCAAACAGATATCCAAGGATTTGATTCAGGGGAAGAACGAGATATTCTCATAAATTGGTTTGGAACCCTTCCTACCGTGAGCAAAGTTCAGATTGTTCCAGAAGTGAATATCTTCGATGTTGATGAGTATAGCTTCTATGAGATTTTTCTTTGCCTGATAAACATCCTCGCCGCAAGAGGCAATGTCTAATTCAGGACAATACGAAACATACATATTACCCTCTTTCCATATTTCTTCTGTAAGGCGAATTTTCATCTTATCCTCCTGCATTTTTATTGCGGGGTCTGACCCCGATAAGTGTTTGTTTTTATAGGATAATCGTTCCAATTTGGGGTGTTTTTTGCTCTTAGCTCCTGCTTTTTGGGGTCAAAAACTGCGTTTTAAAGATTTTGTCTGGGGTCAGGCTATAGGCTATATCCCATAAGTTTTAATCAAATACGATATTTAAGGCTTCCTTACAAGCATCCATAATATTATTATTAATAATGCCCAACTTCTTTACAAGTCTTTTTTGAGAAACTGATCTTACTTGAAATAAATCAATAACTGAAGTCTTAAGAAGCCCGTTCTCCTTGGTAGGTTGAACGATAACCATCCATGGCACCTTTTTATAATGCTTTTTGAAATCTGTCAGTGGTGCAACAATTTTAAGAGGGAGATTCCCTATTCTATTGCTGCTCACAATAACACAGGGCCTATTCTTTTTTATCTCAGCACCAATGGCAGGATCAAGATTAACACGCCAGATAGTTCCTTGTTTCACACAAAATCCTCGGCATCAATTATTGTCATCTCGGTCAATCCAGTATCATTTTCATACTCTTGAGCCATAATATCGACAGCCTCTTGAATCTTTTTTGCTTTTTGCTGCGTCAGATAAGTTTTTAAGGCAAGCTTAATAATTTCAGATTTGGAGCTTTTGATCTCTTTTTTAAGATTATCAAGCGCAAGATTCATGCTGCGGGGTAAAGAAAATGTAATACGATCGTATTCCTTTTGTGGTTTCATGGTTATCCTCCTATAAAATAGACATCAAAATAATACATCAAAATGTAATGCTTGTAAAATGTCATATTACGGATTACGGGGTCTGACCCCGATAAGTGTTTGTTTTTATGGGGGAATCGTTCCAATCTGGGGTGTTTTTTCCTCTTAGAGCCTGCTTTTCGGGGTCAAAAACTGCGTTTTAAGGGTTTTGGAGGCTTTACCCAGCTCCGCCCCTTAACTTGCATTTATTTGTGGAATGAATTTCTAAACCAATCAAAAAATATTATCAAAGCTTAAAGTTTATTTATGGGCAAATCCCCATGAAAATGAGAGTCCGAATTCCTCTGTTCCGCCTAGCTGAACTGCGGCAAGGAAAGCTGCGGCGCACCATTTTTTCATGCCTGCTTTGGTTACCAGATCACTGGAAAACTTTATGTCCACCCGCTTTCTTTCAATATCATTTCCTGGGTCTCCATAAGCATAGCAAAGATCATGGGGCAGGCAGCATTTGTATGTGATGTCCTTCCAGTCACAGCCCGTGAAAAATCCCATTACTTCATCAGGCAGGCCTGAGCAGCCGTCAAACTTCCAGTCCTTATATTTTTCCGGGTTGGATTTGAGACGGTCAGTCAGATAATCCAGGCCAAAATGCCGGCATAATTTCAAGGCTTTTTTTGGGGTTATTATTTCGTTTAGTTTAGGGATAGTTTTAAGTTTTAAGATTTAAGATTTAGGTTTTAAGGACTTTATTAGGGCTTGAAGCATTGAAGAAGTAATTTTCAGGCCTTCAACGAGTTGGCTTATAATTTCATCAACAAAATCAAATATATCTGGCAACGCAGCTTCATGGATTGTTCCATCGTTTGAATGTTTATGTTCATTGAAACCTAATACAGGCCTGTGTGCGGCATTATCGTACCTGAAAATCAATTGACCAGTTCTATCCTGATATTGGTAAGCATAACTCATTCTATTTATTCTGTATTTAGCATCAAGGTACTCTTTGATATGTAAAACAGATTGGTTAATCAAAACAACTTTTACATTTAAAATTGCCTGTTTGTTGGCGCGTATTTCCTCTCTAATATCAATAGAGTATGCATAGCCATAATTCTCAATCTTCTGTATACCTTTACGAAACTGATTTAGATATTCATTAAGTAACATTCTCAATACTTTTCAAGGTAAAAAGGCGTTCATTCAATCGTAGAGCTAACTGATATTCACCAGACCATTCTACATATTCCATATCTTGACCTTTTAGATCTTCAGCGCTCCATTCAGCAAAAAATTTATTCGATGAAACATTATATTTTTTTTCAAATTTTTTTAGTCTTTTCTTTGCAAGACCAAGACTGTATTGCAAACGTTTCTCTTCAGTTTCCAATGCTTCAAATAATATACTTGCTGTCTTGTCAGGCTCATTTGTTTTTAATATTATCTTGCTCATCTTTGTCACCTTTTTTATTTTTGTAAGGATTTCAGCAAATTTATTATTTTATAACATTTTTTCTTTTTCAAATCCAGATCAAGTTGGTTTAAGGTTTAGGGTTTAAAGGATTGCAGTCGGACCCCGCTCTGATTATAAACTTTAAGAACTTTTTCGGGTTTTCCGATCATCTTTATCCTGCCCTTTTCAAGCCAGATAACTTTGTCGCAGTCTTCAACAGTGGTGAG
>JAHJDU010000275.1 GCA_018812385.1 Pseudomonadota bacterium | reverse complement strand
CCGCCACTGATCGGACGGAAGACTTCAGGTAAGATGAAGTTGCATTGCCGAATTACAGTGGTTGAAGCACCTCGATGATGATATTATCGGGTCCTTTGAAGAAGGCAATCCTGTTTTCGCCTGCATCCACGGGGGAGGCAATAAATTCAAAGCCCTTGTCCATGAGTTCTTTGTAAGCTATGTCCGTATTTTCCACCCTGACACAGATGTGGTGGTAACCATAAGTGGGGTGGGACGTGTCAGTGTTGATGATTTCATTTTCCCGGGCCACTCTGAGATTTATAATCATTCCGTTCAAGTCCAGGGTGGCGCCGTCTGTGTTTCTAAACTTTTTGCGGGCCACCAGGGTTACCCCGGGAATTCCAGTGAAAAAATCGATTGAGTTTTGAAGATTGCTGCACAGAAGATGGATGTGATGAAATTGATAGGTCATTTAAAAAGATCCTTTGGTTTAGATAATTTAAAAGTTCCAAGGGCTCATGGTTTAGCCAACTCAATAATCGGTAAAATTAGCGGTTTTCGTTCGGGCACTGAGTATCGGAAACCACTTTTCGCAAGGCATTACCATTTTCTTTCAGCCAGTTAAAAAGAATCGAAATATCAAGCCCAAGATTAAAATGCTGAACACCCATATCAAGATAGTATTTTGCCTGGTCCACGCTGGCAATTTCCGCTCTTGCCGGGATACCATATTTATTAGCAGTTTCAAAAACTTTTCGTTCAACGGCTTTTATTTCTGGGCTGGTTTTGGCTCCTGCCATGCCGATATTCATTGAATAATCCGATGGCCCCCATTGGATCATATCAATCCCTTTTACCGATAGAATTTCATCAAGCTGCTCAACTGCGGATTGTTTTTCAATCATAATGACAATGACAACATCCTGAAGAGCCTGGACATACTGAGGTGATGCGTCATGCCCCATATACGCAAAGCGGCGCATGCCGGCGCCAAACCTGCCGCCGTGTTCGGGTGTATCCGGGCGGGTAACTTTAACGCGTTCACGGACGTCTACAGCACTTCTGCAGTCTGCAAAATTAACGCTCTGAAAACCGGCGCCTATACCTCGCTGGGCCATAAACCCATAATGTTCAGCATCGACTTTAATCATTGCAGACATGTCAAATAATTCTACAGCACGACAAAAATTATCAAGTGCATATAAGTCAAAAGGGGCATTTTCAGCTATAAATTCAACATAATCAAAAAGGCCGGTATGTCCTATGACTTCAGCAATAGATGGCCAACTGCTATGGACACGAGTACCAAAGCTTGGTTTTCCGGCATTTAACAATTCCCGCAGTTTGTTTTTTCTCATGACAGTCTCTCCTATCAGTTGATTCAGCACCACAACAAAAGCATAACAATGACCAGGTTATCCAATAACACATTTATTCAGATTATTTACTGTGTTTTCCATCAGCAATTCTCAGTTATTATCAAGGCGCGGAATAATAGATTCAGGAAACGTGGTGATTCTATCCTTTGCCCCTATACCCGAACGGACCGTCAACTGTTTCATTTTGTAATAAATGTCTTGAACCCTCAAGCCGGACTGCCTCCATGACCCGAAGCCCACTGCCGTACAATATCTTTACAATCAACTGGGGAACCCTTTCCATGATATCAATTGTTTTTTCCGCTTGACATATTTAAACTCCATAGCTAAAAAATAATTCAAGGAACTGTTATCTGATAATAGTATTTTTTTCAAGTTATCAGGCAAAAAGTAACTGTTAATAACATCCATGCCCTGGCGGGCACAACAAAAAATGAAACACTTGCAAAATTGAAGGAATGGTCATAACTATCAAATTTTTTATCAACCACAATAAAATAATGAGGAAAGCTATGACCAAAAAGTTAGATACCACATTTATTCAAATTGTTCACCCTGTTTGTTGCGGATTAGACGTACACAAGAAAAAAATATCAGCCTGTCTTATTACCATGGATGAACAAGGCAAAGAACAGTATGAGATAAAAGAGTTTGGAACATTTACAAATGATTTTTATATGAAACACAACACCAAAAAAAAATATTTTTCACCTTCAATAAAGCATACATCTCCTCTGGCATTGTTTTTTTCTGCAACGCTTTTTTGATAAAAACAGATTTTAGGTGATTGTTTTGAGGTACGCTCCTTTGTTATCAGTTGTATTCTCAATAATCATCATTTTTATGAAGCAGTTAATCAGCCTGGTTTAATACAGTTTTATATGCGTAGTTCCTTCAATGAAGGACTGACAGTTCGTTGTGCAAAAGGCTGATCAGTCATGTTATTATCGCGCTCTATGGCTTCAGTTCGTCATCGACTTTAATTCTGCCTATAAAATCTAAAAATGATTTTAATAAAACATTTCTTTTTAATTCATACATGGAACCAATTCATAACCAAGCTGTCTGGCCCTTTTTTGTAAATTGTTAACAGTTCTTTGTATAGTTTTGGCATTTAAATAATCTTCCCCAAGATCCATAAATGTATCATCATGTTTAATGATATTAAAAATTGCTTTTGAGATACGATGTGCTATTGCAACAATTGCTTTTTTAGCGCCACGCCTGGCCTTTAATCTAAAATATTTGGCTCTGTAATATGAACCTTTCTTCTTGACTGCTGCCCATGCAACTTCGATCAGTATTGTTTTGAAGGGATGACTTCGTACAGACGTTCTGCCACTTTTTCTTTTACCTGCACTTTCATTATTGCCATGGCATAATCCAGCCCAGGAAGCAAGCGCCGCCATACAGATAAATTCATCTAAGGTGACCCCAATTTCACTAACGATTGATTGGGCAGATTTTTTATCAATACCTGGAATTTCATCCAGGCGATTTAATAAATCCTGATGTTCAGCTGTAAGAGTGTCCATCCTCTCAGTGATTTCATTGATTTGATTTTCAAGCTTTGCAATGATCTCCATCATACCTATCAGTTGAAATCGATGGTGGTCTTCAAAAAAGCCTTGAATACTACGGTGCAGTTCCTTGGATTTTGCTTTCAACCCTCTTTTAGCATTCTCTTGGATTTTGGCTAAGCTCAATTCAGATTCATCACATAATAATGAAATTAGATTACGCCCAGTAACACCAAATAAGTCAGACACAACAGAGTCAATTTTAATATTAGCAGTTTCAAAAAGTTTGTGAACACGTCTTTTATAATCAGCCATGGATTCTGTATAGGTCCTTCTGAGCCGTGTCAGTTCTCTCCAATGACGTATCTCTTTGGGAGGAATAAAACTGCCTCTTAATAGCCCATACCTCAAAAGCCCTGCAAGCCATTTGCAATCACTTACGTGTGACCTTCAGGTTATATCTGTTTTTCGGCCCGGAACATTTTTTATATGCCGGGCATTTACTAGAATTACTTCCACGAATCCCTCAATAACATTATGAACAGGGCGCCAGTAAACCCCGGTACTCTCCATTGCTAATATTTTCAAGAAAGCATTGTACTGCAGCGACAGAATAACGAAGCAGCGATAAGGGATGTAGGCATAAGAAAAATAGATTAACAACTTCCAGGGAGTTCCGGCGATCCAAATGCTAAAGGCCAGAGTCAACCATGCACCAATGTCAACGATGGCATGGCCGTATTTTTCGTGCCATCCCTTGTAAAAGAAATTCTTTGTCGGCGTCATCCAATCCATTCTTTGGTAGCCGAAGTTAAGAATCGGGTGAAGGACGTTCCTTGAGAAGGAGTATATAGGTCCTGTATTCATCATATCCCCTTTTGGTAAAGGGTGTGGCGACATAGTCGATCCACACTTGCTAATGATAACAATTAATTATACTGATCTGCTTATTTTGTAAATGTGAATGATACCCGACCAGACAATAAAAAATCTGGTTTAATAATCCGTATCAACAATTTTAATGTCTGTAAAGGCATTTCAACAAATCAACTTTTGTGAACACTTGATTCCGGGAGAAGCTGCCGGAATGTGGTTTATTGGACTAACTGTAGCCGAGATGACAAAATCTCATTAGAATTTTTTACGCCATTGATCCAAAAAAAATAATATTTTTCAAAAACCTTAGTTCATTTGCTCAAATACCTTAGATTATGTGCCGCGTTACAGCTGACAACAGCCAGGCAGCTTGTGTTATTGCACTGCGGAAAAATTGGCCATGGCCGACTCCATAACCCGAATAAATTTTCAGCTGTTAGGGTTTGGCGATGCGCTGGTCTGTGGGAGGAGCAAATGTTTTTCCTTTTTTAATTTGACAAATAATTTAATAAAGCCCATGATATACCTGAAGTTGGCCATATGTAACAAAAGAGGTGTAAAATGCAAAATACTACTTTACATATTAAAGTAAAGCCGGAAATTGCCAAAGGGCTAAAACTGCTATCAAAGAAAAGAGAAACCTCTGTTGGAGAGCTTATAAGACAGGCAGTATTTTCATGCTATCAGCTTGAGCTTCTTGGCCTTAATCAAGAACAGAAACAGGCGATTGCAGCATTTCAGGGAGGATATATCAGCCTTGGAAAACTGGCTGAAAAAATGGGAATGGATGTATGGGATATCCGAACCTGGCTTGAAGAACACGATATTTTACAAAATAATTCCTTTCAGGAAAGTGATATAAAAAATGCCTGAAAAAGGATGGTATTTTGATACTGTCTCTCTCAGCAATTTTTTATTTTCCGGGGCAGATTCTCTTTTAAAAATAAGATATTATAAGCGTGGATTTATTACATGGGAAGTATATGATGAAATATGCGCCGGATTTATTAAATATCCTTCACTGCAAAAGCTTGAAACATTACTCAGTAATGAAATATTCATACTTGTTTCTTTATCAGATCAGGCCAGACAATTATATTCCAATCTGATTGCACATTTAGGCAAGGGTGAAGCATCATGCATTGCTGCTGCAAAAACGTCTCAAGGAATTGTGGTAACGGATGATCGTTCAGCAAGACAGCAATGCAGTCATTCGTATGTCCCGTTTACTGGAACTATTGGCATATTAAAAGCCGCAGTGATGGACGGAGCAATTAATTTAAGCCAAGCCGATATGTATCTTGGCAAGATGATCAAACAAGGATTCTATTCTCCTGTTCGAAGTATATCTGAAATCATAATCCTGTCGCAGAAAACCTTTTAAGAGAAGATTTGTCAGCGATAGAGTTCATGAAAACAAAGAAAGCATAAACCAGGTAGGGAAAACACCCCTTGAAAGCGTGCATAAATCGCTGTCAAAGTTAGATTCTATAAGGCGGAGCAAGCATCTGTTAAACATGACTTGAATAAGGCAAGATATAAAAAGTATATCTGGACAAAAGCTCTTGCACGACTTGAACAGGTTTTTGACAAGGTTTCTCACGACATAAAATCTTTAGTTGCAAATCCAAATATAACCTTGAAGATCCTATTAAAAGGTGCTATCATATGACCTGTTAATAGCTTAACAACTATGAGAGGCATATGATGAAAACAAAATTTTCAGAAGACATTGTTCCCATTAGTGATTTGAAAGTCAATCCTGGAAAAATTATTAGGCAGGTCCAAGAGGCACACCGGCCGGTTGTTCTGACAAATCGCGGTCGAGGGGTGGCAGTGGTTCAAGCACTTAGTGACTTTGAATCAGACTCTGAGGAACGCACGTTTATGCGAGCTGTTCTTAAAGGAATGGTTGATCTTGAAGAGGGAAGAGAACTAAGCTTTGAGGAAGCAAAAAAATACCTGAATATCGAATGATATGCCTGCCCAATTAAAAATTTCATTTGCTCATTCTGCCCTTTCTGATTTGGAAGAAGTCCTTGAGTTTTACAATGAGAAAAAGATCCCCCATGTTGGTGAAAGGCTTGTTCAAAAGGTTTTCAAAGATATAAAATTGCTTTCCGAACAACCTGATATTGGAAGAAGGGTGCCGGAATTTGATTTAAAATATTTAAGAGAATTGATACGTCCTCCCTTTAGGATTATTTATCGCCGGGATATCGACAAAGTTCGAATTGTCAGGGTTTGGCGTAGTGAAAGATTGCTAATATTGCCATAAAATCATTTTTTTCATCACTGTTTGCAAGTGAATCCAACTCTCAAGGACATCATCTTCGGCCATTCTTCCTCATTATTGTTAATATATATAGCACATCCTACAGAAATGCTTCGGTAGAGGCAGGTGGGAAGGTGATGGTTTGACCGGGTTTGAATCGTTGAGGAGGCAGGTCATGGGAGAATATCTAAAGGGTAAACAAATCCTTTACTACAGACAGGGCAATCGCCCACATGGTCATTCCCACAAGGGTATCCAGAACTCTCCAGGATGATTTTTTTGTAAATAAAGGCGCAAGTATCTTTCCGCCAAGGCTTAGGGGAAAAAACCAGACAAAGGATGCCATAACAGCACCCGCTCCGAAAAAGATGTGGCCGGGCTGCTTAAACTGGCTGGAAATGCTGCCCAGCAAAATGACAGTGTCAAGATATACATGGGGATTGAGCAGTGTTACGGCAAGGGTTGTGAGAATAGCAGTTTTAAAAGATGATTCAGTTCTTTGGTTCGCAGAAAGGCTTCCTCCTTTGATTGCAGATCTGAATGATCCGATCCCGTATATGAAGAGAAAACCAGCCCCGCCAATGCCTGCGATTAATGAAAGGCTTTTACTTGAAGCAACAAGGGTTCTCATGCCCGTTACCCCCAGTATTATGAGAAGAGCATCACAAACAGCGCAGATCAAAGGAATAATAATATAATGGTTTCTTCTGACTCCCTGGCTTAAAACAAATGTATTCTGGGCGCCAATGGCGATAATCAGGCCGCTTCCGACTCCAAAGCCTTTTAAGAATGTCAGCAGCATGGGTCCCCTTTTTTTAAAGTTATTAAACAATTGGGCTAAAATATGCCAATCTGCATACAAAGTAAAATTATTTATTTTTTATAACCCATAAATAGTATGTATGCCCCGTGGCAAAGCCTTCAGCGGTTAACACATGTGAAATCTTGACAGATCAGTCTTCAGGACACTTGATTTATTTTCTTGCAGCGTGTTTAATTGTCCGTGATCTTCACAAAAAACGATTTGATCAAAGGAGAACATGATGACTTTAGCGTTAGAACTGGAAATATTCTCAGACTATGTTTGACCCTGGTGTTATTTCATTACCGGGAGTATTGAAAAGTTAGAAAAAAACTATGATATCCGCATCAAATGGCGGGCGTTTCCCCTTCATCCAGATACGCCTGAGCAGGGCCGTACTCTGGAAGACCTGTTCAAATACAAAAAGATAGCCTTTGATGTGAACAAAATGATGGCGAACCTGAGAGAGAACGCGGAAAAGCTTGGGCTTGCCCTGGGTGACAGAAAGATGACCTATAACAGTCGACTTGCCCAGGAGGTCGGTCTGTGGGCAGAAACAAAAGGCCATGGCCACCAATTTCACATGGAAGCATTCAAGGCTTATTTTGTGGAAGGAAAGAATATCGCCCAAAAAGATGTTCTATTAAACCTGATAGAAAGTTCCGGCCTTGATCGCGAGGAAGGTAAGGCAGTTATTGAAACCCGGGAATTTTCAGATGCCGTGGATTCAGACTGGGAACTTTCAAAGGCAAAAGGTGTCACTGCCGTGCCAAGCTTTTTCCTCGGCCTTGACCGGCTTGTGGGGGCTCAGTCCTATGAAACCCTTGAAAGATTAATCGTAAAATACGGTGCAAAGCCTGTTTGACAGGAAAACAATCCTCTGGCAGCCATTTATCAATCAGAATCCTATTACAGGAAGATCCGGCATCCAGAGATTAAATTTTGATCAGCACTAATATAGTGTTAATTATTTTCTTTTATTATTAGTTCTGCTAATAACTAACCATGAAAATAAGATTAAAAGATATCATTGATCTGGATTATTTCATCAATATGGATGATGCTCTTGATTCTCAGGAAGAGATTCAAGAGCAAACTGTAAGGGATCGTAAAATTTATAATCAGTGCAGGAGCACTGCCCAAACCGAAAAAAACCTCTTATTGAAATGGCTGGCTTTTAGAAAAGATGAATTTTTTAAGGGAAAAGATAAAAAAGGATTAACCCTGCTGCCCGGCACCATTTTTTCCACCCTGTATTCCTGGATGATCTATGCCATGGCCTTGACAGGGGGAGTCACCGGAGTATCCCTGGCATATTCATTTCTTGCCTATCACGGAAACCGCCCCATCAATGTAACGATTTTTATTGTTTTGTTTATTTTGTTACAGGTGCTGTTGATATTATTAACCCTGGTGCTGTTGGTCCGAAAGGCCATTGGAACGAAAAAATCAGAAAACCTTTTTCACAATTCCATCATCCATACATTGATCTCATCATTGTTTTTTAATGTGCTGCCCAGAATTTTTAAAAAAACAGGGCAGACCATTTTCAAAAAAAGCCTTGATACCCTGGAATATACCTCGTTGCTTATTCGTGTGAAGAACAGGGAATATAAGGATCTTTTTTTCTGGCCGATTTTTATTCTGACATCTGTGTTTGCCTTTAGTTTTTCAGCCGGCGCCCTTGGCGGAACATTTTTCAGGGTGACTGTCAGCGATATGGCTTTTGGGTGGCAGTCCACGCTCACAGCCTCAAGTGACAGGGTTTATGATCTGGTTTCATTCATAGCTCTTCCCTGGTCCTGGTTTGTTCCGGAATTCCTTGCCCACCCGAGCCTTGAACAAATAGAAGGGTCCCGGATTATTTTAAAGGACGGCATCTCTGTCCTGGCAACACAGGATCTGGTATCCTGGTGGCCCTTCATCTGCATGGGAATCCTGTTTTATGCTGTAATCCCCAGGGGATTTCTTATCATTATCGGGATTTTAGCTCAAAAACATATCCTGCACCATTTTAACTTTAAAAGGCCCAGGTTCAAGCTATTAATTGTCAGAATGCAGTCTCCTGTTCTGGACTATAACGCTGATAAAACCCAGACAAGCCAGGTCAGTGAAAAGAACCCGAACAATAATATGAAAGAAAACTCTTCTTTTAAAACCAGACCGGATGTGCCAGGCCAAAAGGCATTGCTCCTTTTATCAAAAAGCGTATATTCTGATGAAATAATTAAAAGCGTCATCAAGGGTATTGAAACACATTTATTTTTTAACGTGAAAGAGATCCTGGGAATCAGTTTTGATTTTGATGATGATGCAGATATCATCCGTCAGAAGAGCCAGGGTGATGTGGATCATGTGATCCTGGTCCATGAAGTCTGGCAGCCACCCATAAGAGGACTGCTTTATTATATTACACAGATAAAGGCGGCTATGCCTGAAGGCAAGCCCCTGTGGATACTCTTAACCCGGGATAGCGGGCAGACAGATCTTTCAGTTGACAACACAGATATTAATTATGATGTCTGGAAAAAAGCTATATTTAAACTTGAAAATCCTTATATAGCAGTGAAAAGGTTTATTTAGTTATGGTACCGGAATTTGCTGTATTGGGCCACCCCAATGAGGGAAAGTCTTCCGTGGTCTCCACTTTGACCGAGGATGACCAGATAAAGGTAAGCCCTATCCCGGGTGAAACCAAAGTATCAAGGAATTATACTATAACAATTGACGGGAAAGACATCATCCGGTTTGTGGATACACCCGGGTTCCAGGTGCCCAGGCAGACCCTTGCCTGGTTTAAGGCATTTGATGGCGATAAAGCTAAAATTGTTAACTGCTTTATTGATGCCTTTAAAAATGATCCTTTTTTTGCAGATGAGTGTGAGCTTTTAAGCCCAGTGGCCAGGGGTGCCGGCATTATCTATGTGGTGGATGGTGCAAGGCCTGTGCGAGATGATGATCTGGCTGAAATGGAAATTTTAAGGCTTACAGGGCAGCCGAGAATGGCCATTATTAATTCCAAAACAGACCGGAAAGATTATACTCAGGATTGGAAACTTGAGTTTAGAAAGCATTTTAATTCCATTCGTGTGTTTAATTCAAATAGAGCCAATTTTACAGAGCGCATTAAAATGCTTGAAAGCCTTAAAGCCATTGACCAGGAATGGGAACATGCGCTTTCCCGGGTGATCCTGGCATTTAAAGAGGACTGGCAGAAAAGAAATCGTCTGGTTACAGCCTTAATGATCCAAACCATTGAAAAAAGTCTGTCATTTTCCATATCTGAACCCATCACCCAATCTTCTGATCAAGAAGAGATCAAAGAAAAACTCAATGAAAAATATCAGGCCTATATAAAAGATCTGGAAAATAAGATGTTTAAACAGATCAGAACCTTGTTCAAACATCATCTTTTTGAATATCATCTGCCAGAGTATTCAATTCTTAAACACGATCTTTTTTCAAAACAGACCTGGGAGATTCTGGGCCTTACAAAAGAACAGCTGGCAGCAGCAGGCGCCATCATCGGCGGCACCATGGGGGCTGTGATCGATACGGCTTTTGCAGGACATACATTGGGTGTATTTACTGCTCTGGGAGGGGTTTTAGGGGCAGGGTCTGCCCTGTTAGGCGGGAAAAAGATAACCCAGAAGAAAAGGGCAGGCATCTGGTTTGGGGGGGATAAACTTAAGCTGGGTCCCAATAAGAACCTTCAATTTCTCTATATTCTGATTGACCGGGCATTGATTTACTATTCCCATATTATTAACCGCCCCCATGGCAAAAGAGATTTGGCGGATCAGCCCGGGAATACAGATACCAAAAAGAAAGGATATTCCACAGGCTTTATAGGAAGCCAGAGAAATGTTTGTGCAAAGTTTTTTAAAGTTGCGACTGGCAGTTCCTTTATAAAGGAGAAAACAATAATGTCAAAGTTTGAAGAATTGATTGAATCTGTTTTAAATGATATATCCGAGAAATTTTAAAATAAAGGAAGTCTATAGAATGTTATCAAATCTTTTCAGCCCGATCCGGATCGGCAATATGACCTCAAAAAACAGGCTTTTAATGTCTGCCATGAGCATAAATTTTGGTGTGGATGAAAACTGCTGTGTAACAGACCAGTTAGTTGAGTATTTTATAGAAAGAGCCAGGGGCGGTGTCGGCATGATGCTGGTGGGCGGCGGAAGCGTCCACCCCGGAGGCCAGGAACTGCCTGATCTTCCCCAGATGTATAATGATAATTGTATCCCGGCCCTTAAGGATATGGTTCAAAGGGTGAAGCAGTATGACACCCTGTTCGGGGTGCAGCTCATGCATGGCGGTCGTCAGTCTTACCTTCCCCATAAGGTGGCACCCTCTTCCATTCCAGCCCCGGCTGTTGTAAAGGGCGAAGTCAGAGCCCTTGAAATTAATGAAATAAAAGAGCTGACATCCTGTTTCGGGGATTCAGCCAGACGATGCCAGAAAGCAGGATTTGATTTTATCGAGCTTCATGGTGCTCATGGGTACCTGATCAACCAGTTCATGGCACCCAATTCCAATATAAGAACAGATGAATATGGGGGATCTTTTGAAAACCGGACACGGTTTTTGTTTGAAATTATCCAAGATATCCAGGCAAAGACAGGAAAAGACTTTCCCATTGGAATACGGATTAATGGAAATGATTATATCGAAAATGGATGGGATCTTGAAAGCACTGTAAGAATTGCTCCTTTGCTTGAAAAGGCAGGGGTTGTATACCTTCATGTTTCAGGCGGGGTTTACGGCTCTACTGAGTTGACAATTCCCTCCATGTATACCCCACATGGGTGCTTTGTTCACCTGGCAGAAGAAGTGAAAAAACACGTCAGTATCCCGGTGATTACCGTGGGAAGGATTAAGTACCCGGATCATGCCGATCAAATTATTCAGGAGGGTAAGGCAGACATGGTGGCCATGGGCAGATCTTTTCTGGCTGATCCCTATTATACTGAAAAAGCCAGGAAGGGTGAATTTTCACAGATTCGTCCCTGTGTCGGGTGCTGTCTCGGGTGTATTCATGCCGTGCTTGCCAAGGAGCCGGGTTCCTGTGTGGTTAATCCTGATGTGGGAAGGGAATATAAACTCAAAGATGAAATCAAACCTGAACAGGTTTTAAAAATACTTATTGCAGGTGCCGGTCCTGCCGGCATGGCAGCGGCAAGACAATTTGCACTCCAGGGGCATAAGACCATTGTCTGCGAAAAAGGAGAAGATACAGGCGGATTGCTGTCCCTTGCTTCAAAAGCACCCGGTCGCGGTGAACTCAATGATATCCTGGATTTTTTCAGGAATGAAATGGCAAGACTGGATGT
This sequence comes from Pseudomonadota bacterium, assembly GCA_018812385.1. Taxonomy (GTDB): domain Bacteria; phylum Desulfobacterota; class Desulfobacteria; order Desulfobacterales; family Desulfobacteraceae; genus Desulfobacula. The sequence continues at coordinate 9,557 of JAHJDU010000275.1, read as the reverse complement.
TGAGATCCGGTATAATACAGAGCTGACCTTGGATTTTATCAATGACATCAATCCTGACAGGGTGATCCTTGCCACAGGTTCAATGCCGGATATGCCCGTGATTAAAGGGCTTTTTCAAACAAAAATGGACCTTGTGACCAATGTTGACGTGATCAGCGAAAAAGAACAGGTCAAAGATAAGATCATCGTTCTGGGTGGCGGCATGACGGGTTTGATCACAGCTGATTTTCTGGCAGACCAGGGGAAAAAAGTTGTTGTTTTAAACCGGAAAAAGAGTTTTGCCGAAGAAATGTCCAGCAATGACCGCTATTACTTGAGGGAAAGACTGAAAAAAGGGAATGTGACCCTGTATAAAAATGTGTCCGTTAAGCAGTTTACAGATGACGGGGTTGTTTTTAAGGCCAATGGGGAAGAAATCACATTAACTGGTTTTGAGTCAGTGGTGATTTCGGAAAAACACACTTCCATCAGGGAAGCAAAAAAACTTGAAAGAAAAACCAAGATCCCGTTTTATATGATAGGGGATGCAAAATCTCCACGACATTTGATGTATTGCATCAGTGAAGCCGATGAAATAGCAAGATCTGCATGATAACTGGTTTAATAAAATGATTTTTTAAGAATTTTTATTAAATTTCAAACACCCTTTCGTCATGGAGAGCATTGTCAAGCCCGACAAGTTCAGAGATATTTGTGAAGCGGTTAAGGAATTCTAACCCACTAATATTTATAATACATGTGATGACTCTTTTTCACTAATTCCCATCAAATACAGCAATCCGTCTAATCCAACGCTGGATATGGATTCTTTTGCATTTTCTTTTACGGTGGGTTTGGCGTGGAAAGCAATTCCCAGACCAGCGATGCTGATCATTGGAAGATCGTTGGCACCGTCACCAACGGCGATGGTCTGTTGCAGGCTGATATTTTCTACTGTGGCAATGGTTTTGAGGATTTCGGCTTTTCTATGGCCATCAATAATATCACCTGTGACATTTCCGGTAATTTTTCCATCTTTGATTTCAAGTACATTGGTAAAAACATAGTCAAGTCCCAATTTGTTTTGCAGGTATTTACCGAAATAGTCAAAGCCGCCGGATATGATTCCTATTTTGAAACCAAGCTTTTTCAAAGTAGTTACGACATGTTGGGCGCCTTCTGTTAGATCAAGATTTCCGGCAACCTCAGCCAGAATCCTTTCATCAAGGCCTTTGAGCAGGGCCACCCGCTGGGTGAAACTTTCTTTGAAATTCATTTCACCATTCATGGCAGATTCGGTAATTCGGGCGACCTGTTCCCCCACGCCGGCATGCTTTGCCAGCTCATTGATTACTTCACATTGGATTAAAGTGGAATCCATATCAAAAACTATCAATCTGCGGGCATGACGATAAATGTCATCTACATGAAAAGAGATATCAATGCCGGTTTTTTTTGAAATTTCAAGTAATTTACGGCGCAACCGGCCGGGATCATTGAGCTTGCCAGATATGGTAAGCTGTATGCAAGCTTTGGGGAATAATTCAGGGTTATCTGGAGACACCCATCCGGAAAGCTTGGTAATGATATCAATATTCAGCTGGTTGTCTGCAATTGCAGCAGTAACTTCTGATAATTGCTCAGCTGTAAGAATGCGACCGAGAAGAGTTATGATCAAACGTTCATGACCATTCCCTGCTACCCAGCCGATATAGCTTTCTGCGTCAATGGCAGAAAACCGAATTTGAATGTCAAGTTTATGGGCTTGAAACAGAAGATCTTTGAGGATTGATGATGATGAATGCTTGGATGGTATTTCAACAAGCATGCCCAAAGAAAGGTAATCATGAATAACGGCCTGCCCGATATCCAAAATATTGACCTCATATTGCGCAAGAATATTGGTTAAGCTGGAAGTCAGACCTGGCTTATCTTTACCCGTAATATTAATTAAAACGATTTCTCTCATTGTAAATTTCCATTTAATAAAACCCAAATCAAAAAAAATAGGGCAACTATGTGAAATATATAAACATTTTCAACTGATTATGCTCAAAGCTCACCAGCGACAGCTATTTCATGGGTGTTAGTAGGGGGTAGAACTTCCTTTTTGTCAAGAGAAATATAAAAAACACATTTTTTAACCTCGTATGTTGACAAGAAGAAATTTCTTTTTTACTCTTCTTAAAAAATAAATAAAAAAGGTTGCTCTTTAAACGAGGAAGTGATTTTGATGTTAAATGGATGATTTAATATTTTTTTCATACCCAAAAATTTTAACCAAATAAGGAGGAAAAAAAATGAAAAAAAAGATGCTATTGTCTATGATGGTTTCGTTGATTGTCTTATCATTGATTTCAGCGGGCAACGTTTTTGCTGCCGCAAAAGGGAAGATTGTAATCGCTCAAGGGGGTGAAACCACAACACTCGATCCCCATAAGGGTGGATCAGCCATATTTGTTAATGCCTGCCTGACCATGTATGATCTTCTGATAAGAAAGGATCGGGATGGCAATTCGGAAATGGCGCTGGCTACTTCTTACAAAAACATTGACCCCTTGACCTGGGAGTTTAATATAAGAAAAGGGGTGACATTCCATAACGGGGATCCTTTGACAGCAGATGATGTCAAATTCAGCTATGACCGATTGAGGGACAAGAAGACCAAAAACCCATTTGGTGTGTTTTTCCGTGGAATAACGGAAGTTCAGGTGATCGATGAATACACGGTCAGGATAATTACCGATAAAGCTGATCCCGCGCTACCCTCCCGGGTCTCTTTTGCTTCCTTCATCGTGCCGAAAAACTATATCGAGAAGCATGGAGATGAATACTTTGGTAAAAATCCGGTTGGGTCAGGCCGATATAAATTCTCCAAATGGGTAAAAAACGATCATGTTGAGCTGGAAGCCAATGAAAAATATTGGGGGGAAAATCCTGCAACAATCAAGACACTTGTATTCAGGGTGATCCCGGAGACCGGTTCCAGAATTGCGGCTCTGCAAACCGGGGAGGTAGATATCGCAGTTAACATACCCGCCTTCATGATCCCACAATTAGAGAAAGATCCCAATTTAAAGATAGTCTCAGGACCTAGTGGAAGAGTAATTTTTATCGGCTTTAACCTTATTGATGCAGAGAAGGCCGGTCCACTGATGAATAAGAAGGTCAGGCAGGCGATTAACTATGCCGTAGATAAACAGAGCTTGATTAAGCATGTGCTCATGGGAAGTGGAGAGGAGTTGGCAACACCGCTGGTGCCTGTGGCATTAGGCTATGATCCCACCATCCAGCCATACTCTTATGATCCGGCAAAAGCGAAACAATTGCTGGCAGAAGCTGGCTATCCAAATGGTTTTGATACGGAATTTGCAACTGGCAGCGGTAGATACCTGATGGACAAGCAGATCTCTGAGGCCATCGTGGGGATGCTCTCCAAAGTGGGAATACGAGCCAAGCTTAATGTTTATGAATGGGGCAAGTATGAACAGGTGAGAAAAGCGCACAAAGTAGAACCGTTTTATATGCTGGGATGGGGCAATACCATGTCAGATGCAGATGGAACCCTTGTGCCTCTTTTCTTCAGCAAGTCTACCTATTCCAATTATGTAAATCCGGAATTGGACAAAATGCTTATGGCTGCCAGATTTGAAATGAACCCTGAAAAGCGAAATGAGCAATATGGCAATATCCTCAGGTATATTAAAGATGAAGCGCCCTGGATATTCCTCTATCAACAAAGAGATAATTACGGTGTGCGTAATACCGTGACAAACTTTAAGCAAAGTGCGGGAAGTGAACGAATGGATTGTGATATTCTGAAGCTGGCCCAATAGCTGGTTGATTCCGTTGTAGTGCCGTATTTCTTTTCAATGACTGCGGCACTACTTCTAATTACACTTGATCCTGGAACGGTGCTTGGCGTTCTGAGGAACCTAGTTGGATTGTATATGGAATGTTGATGTTCAGGCAATGACAGCCCTTGATCTCATGGAGGTATCTACGGGAAATGCAGCGTTATATTATCAAGAGGATATTCCAATCTCTTATAGTTATTCTTGGAATAACCGTTATTGTTTTCATCATTGTTCACCTTACTGGTGATCCGCTTGATCTTCTTTTACCACCGGAAGCAGGCCTCGAAGAAAGAGAAATATTCCGTCACGAACTGGGTTTGGATAAACCTCTTTATGTCCAATATTTTGAATTTCTTAAAAATATTTCCCAGGGCGATTTTGGACAATCCTTCCGACATCAGACATCTGCTTTTTCTTTAGTAATAGGCGCTTTGCCTGCTACTATTGAACTGACTGCAGCGGCAATGATTTTATCAATCATTATTGCTCTGCCAATTGGAATTCTTTCTGCCATAAGGCCACGATCGTTTTTGGACAGGCTTGGCATGACATTTGCTCTTATTGGGCAATCGATCCCGGTTTACTGGGCCGGCTTGATGCTGATTCTGTTATTCGCAGTTACTCTTGGATGGCTGCCTTCCGGCGGTAGGGGAGGGATATCAAATATCATACTGCCGGCCATAACCTTAGGACTATTTTCCACTGCCGCTATTGCCCGCTTCACCCGCTCCAGCATGCTTGATGTCCTTGATGAGGATTACATCAGAACAGCACGAATCAAAGGACTTTCAGAACACATTGTCATTCTGAAGCATGCTTTGAAAAACGCTGCGATTCCGATTCTCACCATAACCTCCCTTCAGTTTGGCAGAATGCTCAGCGGGGCCGTTATAACGGAAACGATATTCAGTTGGCCGGGAGTTGGGAGAATTGCGGTACAGGCCATATATAACCGGGATTTTCCCGTTGTGCAAACTGCTGTGTTGGTTACTTCAGTGATCTTTGTGATTATAAATCTCCTGGTGGATATCATGTATATGTATCTGGACCCAAGAATCAAGTATGATTGAATGAGAGGTAGACTTTGCCAAAATCAAACAAAATCTGGGTCCATTTGAGAAATGCTCCTTTAGGAGGACTGGCCATTTTTTTCCTGTTCCTGATCGCAGCCTTTTTCGCGGAATATTTGGCTCCCCATAGCCCTACAGACCAGAATATTACCAATGCTTTAAGAGCACCCTGCTTTTTTGAAGGCGGGACTTTTGAACACCTTTTGGGAACGGACGAATTAGGAAGAGACATCCTCAGCAGAATGATTTTTGGAGCCAGAATATCATTGCTTGTAGGTTTCGTAGCTGTCGTACTTTCGGGTTTTATCGGCACCTGCCTTGGGCTCGTTTCCGGATACTTTGGCGGTCGGATTGATTCTATAATCATGAGATTCGTCGACATCCAGCTTTCCATGCCCTATATCTTAATTGCCCTGGCGCTCATCGGTGCCCTGGGCCCAAGCCTGAGAAATATCATTATCGTGATTGGAATAACCTCCTGGGTTGATTACTCCAGGGTTGTCAGGGGAGAAGTCTTAAGCATTAAGAATAAAGAATTCGTTGATCTGGCCAGGATTGCCGGATGCAGTACTTTCCGGATTATCCTGAAACATATTTTGCCCGGTGTTGCTAATTCCCTGATCGTTTTGGGCACTTTAATGCTCGGCCGGATCATTATTTTCGAAGCTGCCTTGAGTTTCCTGGGTCTCGGAGTTCAACCGCCAACACCTTCGTGGGGAATAATGCTGGCAGATGGAAGGCAATATCTCACTTTTGCCTGGTGGCTGGCGACTTTCCCCGGTATTGCCATTATGATGGTGGTTTTGGGCACAAATCTGGTGGGTGATTGGCTCAGAGACACATTAGACCCAAAGCAACGCGCAGCAGTCAGAGGTAAAAGATAAAACTATGAGCGAAAAAGAAATAATCCTGGAAGTAAGGAACCTTAAAACACATTTCTTCACCAATATGGGGCTGATCAAGGCTGTCGATGGCAGCAGTTTTAGTTTGAGGAAGGGTCAGACCCTTGGTATCGTTGGAGAATCCGGGAGTGGAAAGAGCATAACCTCTCTGTCCATTTTAGGATTAGTTCCAAAACCGGCAGGGAAAATTGTGGAAGGAGAAATACTATATTGTGGTGAAGACCTGGTAAAAAAATCCCAGCAGGAGATGAGGGAATTTCGGGGTAAAAAAATATTTATGATTTCCCAGGATCCCATGACCTCCCTGAATCCGGTTTTTAACATCGGAAACCAGCTTGGGGAAGCAGTCAGGAGACGGCAAAATCTAAACGGTCGAAATCTAAAGGAAAAATGCATAGAAATACTTAAGCAAGTTCAAATTCGGTCAGCTGAGACCCGTATTAATGCTTTTCCCCATGAATTGAGCGGTGGAATGAAGCAAAGATTAATGATTTCCATGGCCCTGGCATGCCGGCCGGAGATCCTCATTGCCGACGAACCGACAACTGCTCTTGATGTCACTATACAAGCCCAGATCCTGCAATTGATGATGGAAATCCGGGAGAAATACAAGACATCCATCATTCTGATAACTCATGATTTAGGGGTTATCGCTAGATTCTGCGATTATGTTCTGGTTATGTACGCCGGAAAGATTGTGGAAAAAGCAGACATAAAGACATTGTTTAAACGAAACCGCCATCCCTACACTAAGGGATTGCTTAATTCTCTTCCCCACCTGGGCGAAAAACAACACCGGCTGATGAGTATTAAGGGACAACCGCCGGATCTTCTCAACTTACCAGCAGGATGCCCCTTTGAGCCGAGATGTGACTATGCAGTTGAAAAATGCTCTTTTGAATATCCGTCCGACGAATCCGTTGGCAAAGGTCATCAGGTTTCCTGCTGGAGGTGGAGAGAAATATGAAAGAAGAAAGTATCCTTACGGTTAAAAACCTTAAAAAACATTTCAACATAGGGAAAGCAGGGTTTTTTTCCGGAAAAGCAAAAACGCTCAAGGCCGTGAATGATGTCAGCTTTTCCCTTATTAGAGGGCAAACTTTTGGCCTGGTAGGTGAATCAGGTTGTGGAAAATCAACTATCGGGAGAACCATTCTGAAGTTGCATAAGCCTACAAATGGAGAGATTCTCTACCAGGGAAAAAACATTGAAAACTTTGAAAGCAAGGAAACAATGTCATACCGCCGCAACGTTCAGGCAGTTTTCCAGGACCCGTATGGCTCCTTGAATCCCAGGATGAGAATCGGTGAATTTATAGAAGAACCAATGCTGGTTCATGGATTTTTAAACTCCCGGGGGCGAAAAGAACGGGTGAATGAACTGTTAGATATCGTTGGTTTGAGCACGGATCACGCCAGACGATTTCCCCATGAATTCAGCGGTGGGCAACGGCAAAGAATTTGTATTGCAAGGGCACTTTCTCTTAATCCAAAGCTGGTGATTCTGGATGAGCCTGTTTCTGCTCTGGATGTCTCCATCCGAGCCCAAATATTGAATTTGCTGATGGATTTGCAGGAGGAATTTGACTTGACCTACCTTTTCATATCCCACGATCTTTCAGTAGTCGAACATATCAGTGATTATGTTGCCGTGATGTATCTATCTAAAATCGTGGAGATGGCACCCTGCGACATGATTTTTAATAATCCCCTTCATCCTTATACACGTGCCCTTTTGTCAGCGATTCTGGTACCGGACCCGGAATTATCCCAACAGGCTATCATATTGGAAGGTGATATTTCCGATCCCCTCAACCTGGAGCAGGGATGCAGCTTTCAAAACCGATGTTTTGACGTATGCGATGAATGCCTGGGCAAAGAACCGCAATTATTAGAAGTGGAACCGAATCATCTGGTTGCCTGTCTTAAAATAACGGGGAACTAAAGGACAAAACGGCTTTCCCTAAATTCAAAAGGAATAAAAAAAATGAACTCTGAGCTTCTCAACCTGGCCTATGATCTTAAAGATCAATTGATTCAGTTTCGGCGTGATTTCCATCAGTATCCTGAAATCGGATTCAAGGAATTCCGCACGTCAAAAAAGGTTCTGGCTGAACTTATTCGCCTGGGAATTTCCGCAACTGCTGGTATTGGTGGGACTGGGGTAGTTGGACTCATCCAGGGCGGAAAAAATGGAAAGACAATCGCGTTAAGGGCTGATATGGACGCGCTTCCCATACACGAGGAAAACCAGGTTGCTTATTGTTCAAAAACACCCGGAATCATGCATGCCTGCGGTCATGATGGCCACATTGCTATGCTGCTGGGAGCTGCAGCTATATTGTGCCGGCAGAAAAAATCGTTGCCGGGAAATGTAAAACTCATTTTTCAACCTGCCGAAGAGATCCCCGTGGGCGGTGCCTCGACCCTTATCCGCCAAGGTGTATTGAAAAACCCCGCAGTACATGCTATTGTCGGTCTCCATCTTGCTCCACATATTCCTGCTGGAAAAGTTGCTCTCAAAAATGGAAAACTCTTTGCAGCAACTGATGAGTTAAACCTATGCATCACCGGTAAAAGCGGACACGCTTCCAAGCCTTTTGAGGCAGTCGATTCCATTATCATAAGCGCGCAAATTATTAACGCCTTGCAAGCGGTGATCACAAGAGAAACCGATGCCATGGATCCTAAAATCATCAGTATAGGACTGATTAACGGGGGAGAAGCTCATAATGTGATCGCCAAGGAAGTCACCATGAGGGGAACCATCAGAACCCTCACCCAGGAAACCAGGCATAATCTTCATCAACTGATTAAAAAAAGGTGCAAGGCAATTGCACAAAACATGGGAGCAAAAGCAGAGGTAAAAATTATTAAAGGTAATCCCCCCATGGTCAATCACTCTGGTCTTTTTCAGGTGTTAAAACCCTCGTTATCTGCCTGTCTGGGTGAATCAAACGTGATGGAGATTCAAACCCCTTTTCTGGGAGGGGAAGATTTTGCTTTTTATGCGGAAAAGGTTCCGGGTTTCTATTTTCTTCTTGGTTGCAGAGATGAGAAAAAAAAGTCTAATTATCCCCTGCACAGCTCTTGTTTTGATTTAGATGAAGCATCACTTCCCGTGGGTGCTGCCGCCCTGGCTTCCTGTGCTATGACTTTGCTGGAAAGTGAAATTGATTATTAAGTGGGGATAAATCATGGAAAACAATGCGCATTATCATTTGCCAGCACCGGATGCCGTTTTTGTGGATCCTTTGGAGATGCCGAAATTTCTGAGAGCAAAGGGAGCAACCAACAGGCATGGCACGAAAAGAAAAATCCAGCATGGATTCCTGATTCGACAGAGTTACATCCAGGACAGCAGGATTGTAATTCCCCAAGGTGGGCTGATATATGTGGAAAGCGGGGCTGAGTATTATGGCCCTTTAAACAGCGAACCAGTCTCAATCGCCGGGAAAGACGCTTTCTGGGTTGACCAGCAGGAAGTTATGATTGTTAAGAAAAATTTCTTTGTTCCTTTTAAAGGTCGACCCGTTCCTTTAGGTGAAGAAGGGTCTATTGCTCTATCCCCATCATCTTTTACTGATAATTATTTTGGGGAAAATGCCGGTAGTTTAAGATATGTATTTGCCAACGGTCATCCGGGATGGGACAAGTGGCTGGTAACGGGGAAAACCAGTCTTAGTAAGCCTCAATCACTGGTTGCGAACGGATATTGTAAAAACGAAGGAATACAGATTCCACCGCCGT
>JAHJDU010000274.1 GCA_018812385.1 Pseudomonadota bacterium | reverse complement strand
GGGGATATAGCCATTCCTTTAAAAAATCATGTCATAGCAAAGGGCAGGATAAAAGAATTTGCCGGTTTACTGGAAAAAAATGAGATTTTTGAAAACAAAATAGTTTTTTTTAAATCCGTTGGTATGGCCTTGTTTGATTTGACCACGGCATCGGCTGTTTATCAGATAGCTATGGAAAAAAATATGGGGCAGATACTGGATTTTTGATTACAAAAAGAAAGGTGGAGCGGGAAACGGGAGTTGAACCCGCGACTTCGACCTTGGCAAGGTCGCACTCTACCACTGAGTTATTCCCGCTCAGCAAAAGTTTGCTTTAATTACTTTAAATCATGATTTTTGTCAAGGAAAGATTGATTGAAAGATTGATGTTTACCCCTGGAAAATATAATGTTGGGTATTTGTTAGATATGATATTGTCAATTTCAAGGCTCCAGGCAAGATTTCATTTATGGTGAATAAAAAAGGGCAAGGGATGGAAATAAAAAACATACTTGTTACAGGAGGGGGAGGCTTTTTAGGCAAGGCAATTGTTAAAAAACTGGTTGCAAAAAATCTGACCGTCACTTCTTTTTCAAGAAATTTTTATCCAGAACTTGAAAATATGGGAGTTTGCCAGATTCAAGGGGACCTGGCTGATAAAAATGCAGTTGTAAAGGCCTTTGAAAAAATTGATGCTGTATTTCATGTGGCTGCAAAAGCTGGTATTTGGGGGCCTTTTCAAGAATTTTTCAGGGCAAATGTGACAGGGACAGAAAATGTAATATCTGCGTGTCTGGAAAACAGCATTCAACAATTGATATATACCAGTTCTCCAAGTGTGGTATTTGATGAATATGATATGGAGAATGTGGATGAAAGCACACCTTATCCGAAAAAGTATCTGGCACCATATCCAAAAACCAAAGCCATTGCTGAGAAATTAATTCAAGCCGCTGCCAGTAAAGATTTGCACACCATTATCCTTAGGCCTCACCTGATCTGGGGTCCTGAAGATAACCATCTGTTCCCAAGAATTGTTAAAAGAGCTAATAAATTAAAAAGAATAGGGCGAAAAGATGACATGGTGGATACCATCTATGTTGACAATGCTGCAGATGCTCATCTTCTGGCCTTTGAAAAGCTTTTGGAAAATCCTTTGTTATCGGGAAATATCTATTTTGTGAGCCAGGATGCACCAATTTCAAAATGGGAAATGGTAAATGCCTTTCTGGAGGCTGCAGGCCTATCGCCCATAAAAGGACATGTTTCAGGAAAAACCGCTTATGTTGCAGGATTAATTTTTGAGTCTGTGTATAAGCTTTTCAAAATTAAAAAAGAACCACCAATGACCCGGTTTGCTGCAAAAGAGCTTGCAACTTCTCATTGGTTTAATATTTCAAGGGCAAAAAAGGATCTGGGCTATTATCCAAAGGTTTCCACACAAGAGGGGCTTTTAAGATTAAAACAATGGTTTTCAACATTGGAAAAAAACAATGAATGATTTAAAAAAACTCGTCTTACTTCAGGTTAATAAATTTAAAAAGGTTATTGTTTTTGCTGCAAAAGAGTTTAAGGAGGATCGGTGTGACCTTCGGGCTTCATCCCTGACCCTGTTTACACTGCTGTCAATCGTCCCTGTGATGGCCATGGCATTTGGCATTGCAAAAGGCTTTGGGTTTAAGGAAATTCTGGAAGAACGGGTCCTTGAATTGTTTGCAGGGCAGGAAGAGGTGATTCAGAATGTTCTCACCTTTTCAACCAATCTTCTTGAAAAAACAAAGGGCGGCTTAATGGCTGTTCTGGGTATTATCCTGCTTTTCTATTCTCTTATCAAGCTCATCGGACATATTGAAAATGCATTTAATAAGATCTGGTGGGTAAAAGGTGACAGACCATTGGTTCGAAAATTTGCAGATTATATTGCCATTTCCATCACAGCCGGTATCCTGATTATTTTTTCAAGCAGTGCAAATATTTTTATTGCCACATATCTTGCCAAATTTTTATCCTATATGGCACTTCCGGAAAATATTGAAAATTTAATTTCTCTGGGATTAAATATCTTTCCTTTTTTGCCCATCTGGATATTATTTATTTTTTTCTATCTTTTTATTCCAAACAGGAAAGTAAACATTAAAGCAGCGCTGGTTGGCGGTATAATTGCGGGAACAATATTTCAAGTGGCTCAAATGACCTATCTGAAATTCCAGGTAGGGGTTTCCAGTTATAATGCTATCTATGGCAGTTTTGCAGCCTTGCCTTTATTTTTAATCTGGTTACAGGCCTCCTGGGTAATTGTCTTGTTTGGGGCGGAAATTGCATTTTCCTGGGAAAATACGGAAGCTCTGGAAACCAAGAATATTGAATACGGCAGGATCAGTATCTGGTTAAGAAAATTGATTGTTTTGCGAATCGTTCACCTGTGTGTAAACAGATTCGCCAAAAAAGAAACGCCTGCTTCAGATATTGATATTGCTTATGAGATAAAAATTCCCCTAAAAATAGTTAAAGTATTATTGGCAAAACTCATTGAATGCAGTGTTCTTCTGGAGGTGAATAGACCCGATAGCATTGGTTATGTTCCTGCCTCAGATATAGAGGGCCTTACAATTCTCGATGTATTGACTGCATTTGAACAAAGTGGGGATGATATCATCCAGGCCGGTTATACAACAGAACTTAAATCCTTGGAAGAAAGCCTTAATGAGTTTACCAAAGCATGCAAGCTCTCTTCCGGAGAAAGAAATTTTAAGAATATTTAGTGTTTGAACGAAAACTCACCCATCTACTGCGTTGCTGCAAAATCCTGAAACCTCATGTACAGTAGTACACTCCGATTTCAAGATTTCTTGCGCCTTGTATATGGGCAATTTTGTGAGCATTGCTCCTCTACGAGCCGCCAAAACACGGTGTTTTCGGTCAGGCACTATTTAATCTTTGATGCCATAGGTATTAAAAGAAATTTTATTAAACTGCAAAGAATCTTTTGAATGGCCTTTTTTTATTTCACCCGGATATCCGATGGCAATAATGGATTCAACCATTAAATTATCGGGTATCCTTAAGAGTTCTTTAACATAAGTATCAGCAGCCTTAGAAGAATCGTGTTCTCGTTTTCTGATTTGTATCCAGCAACTGCCAAGCCCAATATCATGGGCGGTCAGATGGATAAAGGCGGAAGCAATGGATGCGTCTTCAACCCATACGTCGCTTTGGGATACGTCACCGCATACAACGATACCAAGGGGGGCTCCCTTTAAAAAACCTGAGCCGTGGGGTTTGGCTTTGGAAAGTTTTTCAAGGATATTTTTGTCTTCAATAACAATAAATTGCCAGGGATTAATACCCCTTGAAGAAAATGACCTTAAGGCCGCTTCAACAAGTGAGGATACCTTTTCTTTTTCAACTGGTTTTTCGCTGAACTTCCTTGTACTTCTTCTGGTTTTAATCAGATCTAAAAACATAGGTCATCCTTTAATAATTAATGAAATCGGGTAATATTAATATTGCCCTTCAATTGCATTTCATCGAATTTTTTTCTTAAGAATTGTTTAAATTTATTCCGGGTCAAAGGCCATAACAGGAGCAGTCCACAAACATCAGTGATAAGTCCGGGTGTGATCAAGACTAGGCCGGCACCAAAAATAATGACGGCATCGATCAATTCTTCAGCCGGCATGAGTCCCTGCTGTAAATTCATTTTTAATTTCATCATGGTGTTCATGCCCTCAATCCTGGCAAGCCAGGCACCTAAAAATCCTGTCAGAATGACGAGTAAAATCGTATTAAAGCCGCCAATGATTGTGCCAACTTTTATTAACAGATAAAGTTCAATTACAGGAATCAAGGT
>JAHJDU010000273.1 GCA_018812385.1 Pseudomonadota bacterium | reverse complement strand
TCTTTTCTGATGCATGATCTGATTTTATTAACCGACATTCCCTCAAAGGTTCAAAAAGCATCTATAAAACACGGCCTGAACAAGGCGAAGATATAAAAAGCATATCTGAACAAAAGCGCTTGCAAGACTTGAACAGGTATCTGACAAGGTTTTTCACGAGGTCACAAATTACAGTTCTTTGGCTCTTTTTACAAGCAATGATGTGCAATTTTTAATATTATCCTCTGTATAAAGGGTGAATTCATCTTTATAGCTTTGTTCAAACAGGTTCATGGCAAGTGTTTCATCTGAAAAAGAGGATAGTTTTATGTTTTTAATGGTGTTAAGTGTAGTATCCAGGGACACTTGAATGCCGGTTGCCGCAGCTTTCCCTGTCATATGGCCCTGGTGTGCCGGGCAGATGATGGAAGGGTTAAATTCCTTGATAAAATTAAGGGTTGAAAGATATTCATCAGCACCAGTGAAGTATAAGGGCAGAAATCCCCTGCCAGGAAAATGAAATCCAAGGCTGTCAGAGCAAAACAGAATTTTTTCTGAGTTTAAAATCCCCATAAGGTTTCCAGGGGAGTGACCATTGACTTTGATCAGATCCAATGTAACCTGGCCAAGATCGATGGATTTTTTGTCCTTAATGACCAAAGATCCATCAAGAGCTGGAATCCTTTCCAATGACGGCCTGCCAGGTTTGATGTTTAAGTCGGCAAGCCTTTTTGACATGAACATATCTTCTTTAATCAACAATGGTCCGGCTTTGGGATGTTCAGTGAATTCTTTTGCCCCGGATGCAACAATAATCCGGGCATATGGATATCTTCTGGCAAGGCCGGGCAGCCCTGTAATATGGTCGGAATGGGGATGGGATGGGATTATAAAATCCGGATTGATATCAAGATGTTCCAACTGGTTGATCACCCTGTCAACAATGCCTGAAATACCCACTTCAAACAGGGCTGAGTGGCGTTTGCCAATAATCAGAAACAGGTTGAAAAAATAATTGCCCAGCATTAATACGTTCCGGTTAATTTTAATGGGAAATTTGTTTTCAGGTATATAATGGTCTTTCATTAATTGTCCTTTTGCAATCATTGGCAGGTATCTTACTATCATACCCAAATGGTTTCTGAAAGAGGGAAACCAAAGAGAATAGATTAAAAAGCCATGAATCTGAATTAAAAACGGTGTCGATCATATGAATCTTGACAAAAAACAAGACGGCAAGTATTTATTAAAAAAACAATTTATTTTTAATTTAAAGGAGATTTGCAATGGCAGCTCACACCCCAAGACTCCTGAATGTACTGGATGCTTTTGAAGATGGTATCTATATTGTCAGCAATGATTATACCGTTGAATACATGAATAAATTCATGAAAGAGTTGTTTGGTGAGGGGGTTGGCAAGAAATGCCATGAGGTTTTGGTCAAATCTGATAAACCTTGCCATTGGTGTAAATATGATGAAGTTTTTATTAATCATGAAATCCACCACAGTGAGGTCCATATTGAATCTGTTGATAAAACATTTGCCCTGTCAGAGCTCCCCGTTACCAACCAGGACGGAACCATATCCAAACTCTCCATATATCGTGATATCTCCCGCAGAGTGCAGCAGAAAGCAAGACTGGAATCGTCTAAAGCAAGCTACCAAAGACTTTTTACACATGTCGGGTGTGGTGTGTTTGTCAGCAGTAAGGAAGGGCGATTTCTCGATGTAAACCCTGCGCTGTTAAAAATGCTCGGGTACAAGGATAAGGAAGAATTTCTTTCCCTTGATCTTGCAAGGGATGTCTATTTAAGTCCTGAGGACAGGCGAAAATATACACAAATCATAGAAAAAAAAGGCAAGGTTGTTGATTACGAGTTGAAGTGGAGACGTCGGGACGGGAACATAATTCATATCCTTTTAACCAGTACTGTAAGGTACGGCACCAACGGGGATATTATGGGGTATGAAGGGATTGTAGTGGATCAGACCCGAAGGAAAAAGCATCAGATTGAAATAAAAGAGGCCCATGATTTTCTGGATCAGATCATTTCATGTTCTCCCAATGCCATTATGGCTATGGATATGAAGGGAGTTATCAAGCTTTGGAACCAGAGCGCAGAAGATATATTCGGAGTTAAATCTGACCAGGTTATTGAAAAGATGAGCATCCAGCAGATTTTTTCAAATAAGGTGGCCAAGAATGTCATGGAGATGCTGAGGGATGAAAAATTCGGGGGCAGGGGTAAGCTGAACTCTTATCTATTAAATTTTGAAAAGGATAACGGCGAATTGGTTGAAGGTAATCTTTCTGCCAGCATACTTTATGATGAAAAAGGCGACGAACTGGCAACGGTTGGATTATTTGTCGATTTAAAGGAACGGCTTCAAACAGAACGAGAACTTGGCGAAGCAAGACAGCATCTGCTCCAGTCAGAAAAGCTGGCTGCCATGGGCAGGCTGACTTCCCAGATTGCACACGAACTCAATAACCCGCTGTTTGGGATAATGAACACCCTTGAATTGATGAAAACCGAAATTTCTCCTCAAAACAAGAGGCGAAAACTTCTGGATATGTCTTTGTCCGAGATTGAGCGTTTAGCTGACATGCTGAAAAAAATGCTGTCTTTTTCAAGACCGGATCAGGACAAACGCATAGAAATAGATATTAATGTGATCATTGACGAACTGATGATGTTATATGAAAAACGGTTCAGGGAAAACAGTATAAAACTAAGCATGGATCTTGCTGAGAACCCGGGAGTCATCCTGGCATCCAGGGATCAATTACGTCAGGTGTTTATCAATATGTTTTCCAATGCCATGTATGCCATGCCAGATGGGGGCAGGCTTGAAGTCTCCACGAAAGTTGCTGCTGAAAAACTTTTTATCACTATCAAAGATACGGGGACAGGAATAAAACCCGAGCATATAAAAAAGATTTTCGATTCTTTTTTTACCACTAAAAAAGAGAGCGTCCAGGGGGTTGGTCTGGGGCTTTCTGTCTGTTATGGCTTTATCAAAGATCATGGTGGGGACATTTTGGTGGAATCTG
>JAHJDU010000272.1 GCA_018812385.1 Pseudomonadota bacterium | reverse complement strand
TTCTTTGTTCATAAATAATCGCTTTATCAATAAAGTTGTTAATAATAATCATTCTAAATCTGTATCAAGTTCTTTTTCCAGCTGTCTGCTGTAGGTAGACATAAAAAAGCAGCATACAAAATAAATTAAGGCTATAAATATATACGCTTCTGCTGAAAATCCCATCCATTTTGGTTCTGACAATGTTGTCTGTGTTGTTTTTAACAAATCATATAATCCGATTATAACAACAAGGGATGTATCTTTAAAGGCAGAAATTAAAACGCTGACAGACGGGGGAATAACAATTTTTAATGCCTGGGGTAGAATAATCAGTCTCATGGTCTGTATATAATTTAAGCCAATGGAATCAGCTGCTTCAAACTGACCTTTATTCATTCCCTGTAACCCGCCTCGAACAACCTCTGCAATATATGCTGCAGTAAACATGATAATTGCAACCTGAGCTCTTAGAATCCCATTTATTGAGACCCCTTCAGGCAGAAATAAAGGAAAAACTACAGAAGACATAAATAATAAACTGATTAAAGGAACACCACGTATCAATTCGATATAAAAAATACAGAATGTTTTGATAACCGGCATTTCTGATTGTCGCCCCAGCGCCAGAATAATACCAAGAGGATAAGCTGCTGTTAAACCAAAAACAGACAAAAGCAATGTAAGGATTATGCCGCCCCATTTTTCGATATCAACAGGCTCAAGGCCAAAAATCCCACCTTTTAATAATAGTCCCATAATCACTAATGAAATCAGCCAGGAATATCCAAGAAATTTATTCCAAAAGTTTCTATTTCTACTTATAAAAAGCAATGATACCAGCATGACAATTGCTGTTATGGGACGCCATAAGATATCCTGGGGATAAAATCCAAAGAGAATAATTTTATAATTACTTGAAATGATTGACCAGCATGCACCACCTATCCCCCTGCAGTTTGCATCAGGAAGCCAGGAACTGTCTATTAAAGCCCATTGTATAAAAGGAATAATAGAAAACCATAAGATACTGGCAATAATAATAGTCAGTATTGTATTAAAAGGACTGGAAAATAAATTTTCCCTCATCCATCCTATAATGCCAATACTTGTTATTGGAGGTTTAATTATTACCTTATTTTCATTTTCTGCGTGTAATTCCATATAAACCTATTTTACAGTCATCACCTTTCAACTATTGCCATTTTTTTATTATAAAAATTCATAAAAGCTGAGGTTGATAAGCTGAATATAAGATATACAATCATGATTAACAGAACTCCCTCAATTGCCTGGCCTGTTTGATTTATAGCCGTTCCGGCAACAGAAACAAAATCTGGATATCCAATGGCTACTGCAAGGGAGCTGTTTTTTGTCAGATTAAGCATCTGGCTTGTTAATGGAGGAATAATAACCCTTAATGCCTGGGGCAGAATTATTAGATTTAAAACCTGCCCGGGTTTTAAACCGATCGCCATTGCAGCTTCTGTCTGACCTTTAGACACGGACTGGATTCCGGCCCTCACAACTTCCGCAACAAAAGCGGCTGTATATAAAACAAGTCCTAAAAGAAGAGCTGCAAATTCCGGACTAATGGTTAATCCGCCCTTAAAGTTAAATCCTTTTAATTCTGGAACACTCATATCTGTCGGAGTCCCGCCAATTACCCAGCACACAAAGGGAAATCCAATTAATAAAATTATGGAAGTAACAATAACAGGGAAAGTCTTACCAGTTAAATCCTGTCTTTTTTTAGTCCATTTTTTCAGGAAAAAAATTACAATAACGGCAATTATTATAGCAATTGCCATATATTTATAAACAGGATGTGCTTGTGGAATTCCAAAGATTAATCCTCTGTTACATAAAAACAAACCCTTGAATGGCGTTAATGCTTCTTTTGGCGAAGGTAGCATTTCATAAAAAAAAGCATACCAGAAAAAAAGCTGTAATAAGACCGGAATATCCTGAAATAGTTCAATATATGCTGCCGCACATTTATTAATCAGCCAGTTTTTTGATAATCTTGCTATCCCAAGAAATGTTCCGAGAATAACTGTAAGGATGACGCCAATAAAGGATACCAGCAGGGTATTTAAAAAACCGACAAAAAGGGCTCTGGCATATCTGTCAGCAGCTGAATACTCAATTAAAGACTCTCCGATTTCAAAAGCTGCCTCATTATTTAAGAATCCAAATCCTGTTGCAATTGATTGCCTTTCCAGATTCGTCATTGTGTTGGAAACCAGATACCATGCGACAAAAGCAAATAAAAAAGCAGCTCCAATCTGATAAACCAGTGATCGTTTATCAGGATCATACCAGAACGATATGGTTTCAGAATTTTTATTTTTAATAGCTTTATTCATTATATTTTCTAAATATTCTCAAGAAAAATCATGGTGCAATTTTCATTGCACCATGATTAAATACAAAGGTTATGGTTTATTTGAATGGAGGAGAATACATTAAACCGCCATCTGTCCAAAGTGCATTCAGCCCTCTTTCAATACCAAGCTGAGTATCAACACCAACGTTTCTTTCAAAAATTTCGCCGTAATTGCCAACCATTTTAACTATATTGTAAGCGAATTTTTCATCAAGACCCAGTGCTTTTCCATTTCCTTCTGTAACGCCTAAAAATCTTTGTATTTTCGGGTCATTACTTTTCAGCATTTCATCAACATTTTTAGAAGTAATGCCAAGTTCTTCAGCATTTATTAAAGCAAATACAGAATAATTAACAATATCTTTCCACTGATTATCTCCATGTCTTACTGCAGGAGCCAGAGGTTCCTTTGAAATTATTTCAGGAAGAATCATGTAATCATCAGGGTTTGGTGCTACAGCGCGCGTTCCTGCAAGCTGGGACGCATCTGATGTTAAAACGTCGCAACGACCTGCAAAAAAGGTCTTGGCAAGTTCAGCCGTGTTTTCAATAACAACTGGATTCATTTTCATCCCATTTGCTCTGAAATAATCAGCAACGTTCAATTCTGTGGTTGTTCCGGGAAGAACACAAACAGTCGCACCATCAAGTTCTTTAGCGCTTTTTATACCCAGTTTTTTGGGAATAAGGAATCCCTGACCATCATAATAATTTACCTGGCAGAAATCCAGACCAAGAGCCGTGTCCCGGCTTAAGGTTTGTGTACAATTTCTGAAAAGAACATCAATCTCTCCTGACTGCAAAGCTGTAAATCTTGTCTTAGCTGTCAGGGGAGTGTATTTTAATTTGTCAGGATTGCCAAAAATGGCTGCGGAAAGAGCTCTTGCACAATCAACATCAAGACCCGTCCAGATACCTTTATCATCGGCTTTACCAAAACCAAAAAGACTACCATTAACTCCAGCCTGAATAAACCCTTTAGCTTTAACATCTGCCAATGTGCCTGCCATGGCTAATGTTGACATGGCAAGAACGGTAATGCAAACAACTAATACTTTTAATAATTTCATAGATACTCTCCTCCATCTACTTAGATTAATTGATTTAGAATAATTCTTTAAGAATTATCCCTACGTTTGTATTGCTTGGATCTTTAAAGCCTTTGCAACTATTAGCATATTGGTAATATTTATCAAGAATTATATTGAGCTATACACTATTTTTCCAATAGAGTCGTGGTAAAAAAAATGTAATATTGGAAAAAATAATA
>JAHJDU010000271.1 GCA_018812385.1 Pseudomonadota bacterium | reverse complement strand
TGTTTATCGAGCTTCTCAATCTTTTTGGAAAGCCTGCGTTCTTCTTTTTTTAATTCAGCACGGGTTTCCTCCGTTTCCGAATCAAAATCACTCTTCATTTCCAAAAGCCTGGACTTAGCTTCCAATTTGGCTTCTTTTAACAGGGTTCCCGCTTTTCTTTTGGCCTCTTCAATTATATGTTTTTGCTCTTCTTCAATATTCAGGTTCTCCTGAATCGTTTTTTTTCTAAAAACCAAGAAGGCGACGACTCCCAACCCCAACAAAACCACAGCAATAGATGAGAGTACAACCGTATATTCCATTAAAAAATTCTCCTAAATTATATTAACCTCAACACAACATGTTGTAATTGTCTAATTTTATAACATAATTTTTATAAAGGTCTATTTTTGTAAAAATTATGATTGTAAAAATATGAAATGGGATGAAATGTTGGGAAAGATAGAATTAAAAGACTTATTAATTGTTACAATTACCCCCACAAACTGCCGTGTTGCTTGTTAAGGCTTTGAACCAGTGGTTCAAAAGGTGGGTTGTCCAATTATACCTTTAGGCTTTTCCTTACCAGGAGGAACTTAGCACACCAGTAAAAGTGTGGACTCCCTTTTTACTATGCGTTAGGACAAAGACTGTCTCACAATCACGCACATTGCAGGGGTAAAAATTTATAACAATGGATATTCCTTTGGCCATTCAATTCCTTTATCAATTTTTTTTATCAAGAATGAAAATTTTTTATCCATCTCTTTTTCAAGTTCAGTGTGTTGCACCTTAAGTTCATGAAAATCCTTAGACAAATTCATGGCTGCTAACAACAATATTGCAATTTTATTTTTCCCTAAGGTTTTATTTTGAAACGCTCCTTCAGCTTCTTTTATATATTTCTTTAAATATTGTGCAACCCGTTCCGGATTTTCAACCTGATTATCAGGTTTAAATCTAAACTCTTCTCCAAAAAGATCAATTACAACAATTTCATCCAATGAAATTCCTTTTCCGACATAATTTCGGTCATAGGTTTGATGAATACTCACCTGATGCGCTATTTGAAAAATAATTCAGTTTTTTCAAAAGCCCATCAATTTTAGATTGAATCAATTCATCTTGTTCTGAAAATTGTTTTTCAGTATCATCTTTTGTAGCAAGTTCTGATTCAAGGCCCCTGATTTTTAACACCAACTCCTTATTTTCCTGCTGGAGTTCATGGCAAAATTCAATCATAAAATCGATTTTATCATTGATATCATCAAACTTTTGTTTAATACGTTCGTTACCCATTTTCATAATCTCACAAAACTTATTGGTGTTCAGTATAATTCAAAATATTTCATAAAGTCAAGGCAATTCATTTGCCACGCTGTTGGATCAGATATTCAACTTTTTCAAGCTCTTCAAGCGTATTCACACCAATAACTTGCCCGGGATCATCCATAGTGATAACCACTATTTTTTCATGTCTCTTTTGTGCTATCTCAACAACATCTGTCAAATAATATTCTGCCTGGCTGTTCTCAGGTCTTATCTCATCAACAACGGATATGAGAAATTTCTTATCAAAACAATAAATCCCAGTGTTTATTTTTTTAATTTTTTTTTCTGTTTCACTGGCATCTGCCTCTTCTTTAATGCAAACCATATGGTTTAGTTCATCTTGTACAATACGTCCATAACCTGTGGGATCCTCTAAATCTATTGCAAGAACAGATAATTTGGCTTGTTTTTTTTTATGCTCCTCCACCACATTTATTAATGTGCTCTCCTGGATCAAAGGCACATCTCCGCATAATACCACAACATCTTTAATACTGGATTTCAAGCCTGGGATGGCAGCCTTAACCGCGTCACCTGTTCCCAAAAGTTGTTCTTGCATGGCAAATTTTACTTTAAAAAACTTATTGATTTCTTCTTTTACTTTATGCGCCTGGTGACCCACAACAACATGCACATTGTCCCGGGCAATTTTTCTTGCACATTCAATTACATGGACAATCATACATTTACCGCCAACCTTGTGAAGCACCTTGGCAATATCTGACTTCATCCTGGTTCCCTTACCAGCCGCAAGAATAACAACACCAACATCATTATACTCCATCTTCATCCCCTTTAGTGCATACTGTTTTCAAAAATATATTTGGATCTGCCAAGCAAAAAGGGAATGCTTCAAACCCACTAAAGCACCCCCTTTTTTATTTAACACCCTGATTCTTCTATTGTATTTTTGTTAAGCCCAAGCCAAATTTATCCCTGTCTATTTAAGCTTAAGCCTATGTACAGCCCGTTGCAAAGCGACTTCAGCTCTCGCAAAATCCATACCTTCACTTTTTTCAGCAAGGCGCTTTTCAGCCCTCTCTTTAGCTCTTTTCGCTCTTTCAACATCAATATCCCGTCTACGCTCGGCAGACTCAGCCAGGATGGTCACCTTGTCCGGCAAAACTTCTGCAAATCCACCGTTTATAAAAAGATATCTTTCCTTTCCTTTGGCATCTTTATACCGAAGCGTTCCAATCTTTAAAGATGTAAGGAATGTGGTATGCCCTTTGAGTACACCAAATTCACCTTCCGAACCCGGAGCAATCACAATTTCAACTTCTTCACTAACAATTGCTTTTTGTGGCGTAACAACTTCAAGAAATAGTTTCTCAGCCATGATATTCCTCCGGATGTTTAAGCAGATTTTGCCTTTTCAATGGCTTCTTCTATAGATCCCACCATATAAAAAGCATTTTCTGGAAGATCATCATGTTTGCCGTCAATAATTTCTTTAAATGATCTTACAGTATCTTCAACCTTGACAAACTTACCAGCCATACCGGTAAATGTTTCGGCAACATGAAAAGGCTGTGACAGGAATTTCTGTAGTTTTCTTGCACGCTGTACCGTGATTTTATCTTCATCAGAAAGCTCGTCCATACCCAAAATAGCAATAATATCCTGAAGTTCTTTGTATTTTTGCAGGGTCTGCTGAACAACACGGGCAACCTTATAGTGTTCTTCACCAATGTATGCTGCATCAAGGATTCTGGATGAAGAGTCAAGAGGATCCACAGCAGGGTAAATACCCAGCTCTGCAATCTGGCGGGAAAGAACAACAGTACCGTCAAGATGAGCAAATGTGGTTGCAGGTGCAGGGTCAGTCAAGTCATCAGCTGGTACATAAACACATTGAACTGCTGTAATGGAACCCTTATCAGTTGAGGTGATACGTTCCTGGAGTTCACCCATGTCAACGGCAAGTGTTGGCTGGTAACCAACCGCAGATGGCATACGGCCAAGGGTCGCTGAAACCTCTGCACCGGCCTGGGTAAAACGGAAGATATTATCAATAAAAAGGAGCACATCCTGTCCTTCTTCGTCACGGAAATACTCGGCACAGGTCAAAGCGGAAAGTGCAACCCTCATTCTTGCTCCCGGAGGTTCTGTCATCTGGCCATAAACCA
>JAHJDU010000270.1 GCA_018812385.1 Pseudomonadota bacterium | reverse complement strand
GGCAGGGTGACTATAAATTCAGTATATTTATTCAATTGAGAGTTAATAGTTATGGTTCCACCATGTTGTTTGATAGATCGTGATGCAATAAAAAGTCCCAGGCCTGTTCCCTTATTGCCCTTATCAGAAAAGAAAAGGTTGAATATTTTATCTTTTTTATTCTCGTCTATTCCTTTGCCATTGTCTTTAATGGCAAAAATAATATGAGGGTCTTCAATGCGGGTTAAAAAACTGATTTCACCCTTTTTCTTTTTTGATATGCAGGCATCGACAGCATTTTCAAGAATACTGGAAAAGGCTGCTAAAACAGCCATTTTATCGATATAAAGGGAAATAGTATTATGGGGAAAATCTACTTTAAAATTGATATTTTCCTGATCTGCTCTGGGTTTAATTGACGAAACAATTTCCTTTATCAGTTCCGGCAACAGGACGTGTGATCTGTCAGGTTCTCTTTTTTTGGTATGGAATAAAATATTCAATACCATCTCTCTGGTTTTTAAAATTTTGTCTTTAACGATTTTCCAGCCTTCCGATATTTGCCGGGTGTCATTTTTATCCAGGCCGGACTCTATGAGATATGAACCACCGTCAAGTCCTGTTAAAAGCTGTTTGAGGCCATGAGAAACAGAACCGATGTGAAGTCCAAGTGAGGCCAGGTGATCCTGAAGTTCACGGATCATTGTTACATCCGTTGACATTTCCATGACATGCTTTACCTGACCTTTAGAATCTATAATGGCAGATGTCTGGATAAAAATATTGCGCACGCTTGAGTCTTTTAGAACAACATCCATTTCAGCAGTATGAGAGCCTTTGTCCTTGAATGTTTTTATAACAGGGCAATCAGGACAGGGAGAATTCCTGCCTTTATAAACATCATAACAGGTCATCCCTTCTTTATAATTGAAGTGCTCCTTGAATATCCTGTTTGTCTCTATAATAGTAAGATTTTTATCCTGTATCGTTAAATAACCTGGAGATTCGTTAAACAGCTGAATATATCTTTTTTCAGATTCTGCAAGTTTTTGGGTTTTCTCTTTTACAAGCTTTTCAAGGTCTTTTGTATAGGTCAGGATTTTTTTTCTTGTGTCTATCCTGTCATGGGCTCTTTTCAGGGCTATATCCAGGACATCATTATCAACAGGCTTTGAAATAAAATCAACGGCATCAAGCTTTAAGCTTTCAATGGCAAGCTTAAAATCACCGTGTCCTGTAATCATAATAACTTCAGTATCAGGACTGTTCTTTTTTATATGTTTCAACAGCGAAACACCATCCATCCCAGGCATTCTGATATCGGTCAGAACGATATCAAAGAAATCCCTGTCGATTTTTTCAGCAGCTTTTTTTCCGTTATCAGCAGTAGAAACTTCATATCCAAGATCCTGCAAATAGATTGTCAGAACTTTTCTAATACCTTCTTCGTCATCCACAAGCAAAACTTTCGCTGCCATAATGGTTGTCCCTATTCAATTATTCTGATTCAAGACCATTTCCCAATACACATTTTTTAATAACCGCTTTAAGATATTCAGAATCGGCATCTTTTGCAACAAAAATTGCCGGTTCAGGGATATCGTGTTCAAGATTAATATTCAACATTTTTATATGGTGAAAAAATGCTTTGCGATCAACCCCTGAAAAGAAAATAATGGGTATGATTTTAAATTCAGGATGAGTTACAAGTTCCTGGTAGACTAGAGTTCCCCCTTTCTGGGGCATCATGATATCCAGAATAATGGCGGCGGGCTTGATTCTGGTTAAGGTATCAAGCCCCTGCACACCATCTTTTGCCAATACAGGATCAAACCCCAGTGATTTGACAAGACTCATGAGATAAAATCTCATTTGAATCTCATCGTCCATGATGAGAATCTTATGTCTGCATTTTTCCCGGGACATTTTTTTTAAATTTACAATCTGTCCGGTCTGTTCACACTGGCAACAGGACAGGCTGATCTTAAAACCACTTGTTCAACCGTTGTTCCAAGAAGTGCTTCGTCAGGATCAATATCCCTTGTATGATGGGCCATGACAATCAGATCACCACTGGTTTCCCTTGCGAATTTTAGCAGTTCCACATAGGGAACGCCTTCCCATATGGAAATCTCATAATTATCAAAATCATTCATTTGAGAAACATACTCTTTTTCAAGTCTTGCTCTTGCAGCCGTTATCTTATCCTCTATTGATTTTTGTCCGGGTGAAACGCCAGCCTGGGACGTATCAATATCAAGGGCATGGAAAAGATAAAGCTTGCATCCAATAGATTCTGCCATTTTAAAGGCGAATTTAAATGCAGACATGGAGGCCTTTGAAAAATCAGTTCCAAAAATAATTTTATTAAAATACCAGAAACAGGTTGCACATGGTCTGCTGATGATAAGGACCGGGCACCTGGCTCTTTGGGCTACTTTCTGCATTGTAGTCCCCACGATACCCCTGAATCTTGCCGCCCCGGTTTCATCGGCTCTTGTGTGGGAGCCCATTATGATGCAGTCAATATCCTCTTTCCTGGCAAATCTTAGAATCTCTGTTGAAGGAATCCCTGCAAGAATTTCAAACCTTGGTTCTCCATGCTTCTCAATGAGTGTTGCATAGGTGTTTTTCATCTCATCCTTGACCCACTCAACATAGTCGGGCCCTGCATCATCTTTTTCTCCTGTCAGATAATCAGTTATAGAGAAACCGCTTCCATGGGAAGGAACACCAAATACATGATAAAGGATCAATTCCGATTTGTATTTCTCGGCAAGTTCAAAAGCGATTTTAGCAGCCGCATCACAGGCCGGAGAAGCTGTTGTGGCAAAAAGTATTTTTTTAAACATGATTACCTCCTTATTGAACATTCTAACGGGTTAAAATTAAAAGAAAGTTCCCAGGCAATGCCTTCCACAAGTTCAAAAAGAGTGTAAAAGGTCTCATACTGGAAAACATCCTCCTTATCTCCAAAAACAACATGTTTTAATTTCCCGAGTTTTAATTTGTGATTCAATAAATCTTCCAAATGGAAAAACTTTAAATCGATCATCTTTTTGTTGGATACTCCTTTCAAGCTGGTATAAAAATTCAAGCGTGGACTTCCTGGAAATCCTTCTATTTCAATCGTTTTATAAAATAGCAATGATTCTAATTCTTTGTTTTTAAATTCTGAACTGCAATTTTTTAAAACAATTTCAATTAGCGGTTCCAATATTTCGCTTATGTTTTTCAGATCCGGATACTGGTTGACCATCATAAAAAAGGAACTTAAGGTAAAACTTTCATCAATTTCAATATAGTTTCCTAATATTTTCAGAACGGAGATGGTGAGTTTTTTACCTTTTTTTTTAATAACACCGTTTTTATAAAGAAAAATTTTTTCCATGAGTTTAAAAGCCCCTTTCTTAGACTTTGCTCCTTAATGGGATTTTAACAACAAACAGGGAGCCTTTCCCTTCTTCAGCCTTAAAGCTTATTTCCCCATCATGTTCTTCTATTATTTTCTTGGTAGTCATTAAACCGAAACCGGTTCCGTTCATCCCCTTGGTGGTAATAAAGTCTTTTAAAATAGATTTTTTTATGGTGTCGTTAATGCCGCAGCCATTATCCTGGATCTTGTACACAATATTGTTATTCTCTCTTTCAACAATAATATTTACGTTTTTGATCTGATCGGGATTCGCAATTTTATTAAAAGAATCAAAGGCATTGACTACAAGATTTAAAATGCAATTGTGTATCGCATCACAGTCCATGAAAACCAGTCTTTTTTCCATACAGGGCAAAAGTTTAAAAATGATATTTTCTTCTTTTGCCCTGTGGTTCATCAGCTGCATCACCTCTCTTACCGGTTTATTGGGATTTTCCAGTTTGAAATCCAGTTTTGTTGTTTTGGCATAGTTTAAAAGATCCAGGGAGAGTTTGGTAATTTTATTTATATTCCCTTTCATCATTTCCCAGCCCTGTTTTAAATATTCACGATTTTCAAGCTCGATTCCCTGTTCCAGAACAAAAGAACTTCCCTTAAGACCTCCTGCAATATTTTTAATGGCATGGGACATGCCGGCAATTGTCTGGCCGATTGTCACAAGTTTTTCAGATTCATTTATTTTTTTTGTCTTTTTCCTTTACAAGACTTTCCAGATCATCCATATAGCTGTTTATATTCCGGGTTATGGAGATACGCTCCTGTGCTCTTTTTATTGCTGATTCAAGATCCCCGATATCAATGGGTTTGGTTATGAAATCTGCTGCTTCATGTTGAAGGCTTTTAACTACCAGATTCATGTCGCCATGACCGGTTATCATAATAACCTCTGTTTCAGGATTCAGGTTTTTAATTCTCTTTAGAACCTCAATACCATCAATACCAGGCATTTTAATGTCTGTTATGACTATACAGGGATTTTTTTCTATAAAGATTTTAAGCCCTGTCTCACCGTCAGAAGCAAGGCATACATCATACCCGGATGATTCAAGGGTGATTTTCAAAACTTTGCGAATCCCCTCTTCATCGTCGACAAGAAGTATTTTGTTGTTTTCCATAGCCTTGCTATTCATTTAATACTCCCTCAGGTTTTTGTAAAAACTAATGGTAAAGGTAACACCACCTTCAGGATTATTCGTGACACAGATATCGGCACCAGACTCCTTCAGGATTCCATAACTTATGGATAATCCCAGGCCGGTTCCCTTTCCCACTTTTTTTGTCGTGAAAAAGGGTTCAAAAATTTTATTCATATCTGCTTTTGAAATTCCCGTTCCAGTGTCTGATATTCTAACAATAACAGCACCCTTGCTTAATGAAGTTGCAATGGTGAGCCGTTTTGTTTTATCATTTTTATCTGCTTTGTTTTCAAACCTGGCTTCGATGGAATCTCTGGCATTCATGATAAGATTGATGAAAACCTGTTCCAGCCGAGCCGGGTCAGCGATTATTTCGGGAAGGTTTTCATCAAGTTCCCATTTAACCTCAATCTCTCGCAATTTTAATTGCTGGCTGCAAATATCAAAAGCTCTTTTAATGGTTTCATTTATATTGACAGCTTCCTTTGAAAGCGTTGATTTACGACCAAACAAACGCATGTGGTTGGTAATCTTTGAGGCCCGGTCCACATGAATTTCGATTTCCTGGGAGAGTGTGTTTAAAATATCTTGATCAATTTTTTCATTTCTACTTATTTTCCTGGATATGAAACTTGAAGCAGTTTTAATCACTGATAATGGCTGGTTAAGTTCATGTGCAACTCCTGTTGCCATTTCTCCCAGTATCGCCATTTTACCGGCCTGAATTAACTGATGTTCTGTTTCAACGGATAGGGTTATATCAACCACTGTAACAAGCAGCACTTTTTGTTCTGTAAACTCAGCAGGGCTGACCCAGATATTTACATAGATACTCTCCAGGTTTTTCTTATGATTTATTAATCGTTCATGAAGCGGATTATCAAAATTTTGCTTAAATTTTTCAAATTCCTCTGGTTCTGGGAAAAGAAGAGAAAAAGGCTTGTTTTTCAACTCATCCTTTTTAAAGCCATACACTTTCAGGGCACTGTTGTTACAGGTCAGGATTTTATAAGTATCAATATTCAGAATAAACACTGGATTGGGAATGCTCTCAAAAATTGCCTGGTATTTTCGTTCCGACTCTTTGACGATCTCTTCAAGTTTTTTTCTTTGGGAAATATCAATGCTCATTTCCATGGCAGCTATGATATTACCCTGGTCATCTTTTAACGGTGCAGTTTTCACAAACCAGTGAGCAATAGTTCCGTCCTTGTTTATTCCGGACTCTTCACTGAAATGGGAATTGCCGTCAATAAATGTTCTTTCAACGGGACAGTCATTGCATTTGTTGATCAGATTTTTATAGGCAAAATAGCAGTGGTCACCATATTCAGGATTGAATTTTTTTGAAAATTCCTTATTAAACTCAATCAGTTCGTAATCTCTATTCTGAACGGTAATGGTACAGGGAACCTGATCAAAGAGATTCTGGTATCTGCTTTTTTGCTTATTAAGTTCATCTTGTTTGTTCTTTATTTTTTCCCCCATAACCAGAATGGCAAGAGATAACTTCCCGATTTCATCCCTCTGGACCACATTTTTTATCTTGTTTTTATAACTTCCTTTTCCGATAAGATCTGTTTCTTTTATTAAGTTTTTGATGGGATCGGTTACAAGTCGAAAAATACTAAAGCTGATAGTTATTGCCAGGATTATAAAAAGATAAATGGCTGTCCAGACGGACATTTTTTTTGTAAAACTGATTTCAGCCTTTACATCTTTTAAAGAAACAACAACATCAAGGGCGCCAAGCTTTTTTATTTCCTTGGGATGATAATGACATTGAGAAGTTGAGCAGGAGGGCTCGTTCAATATGGGGTTCATAATACCCAGCAAAAGTTCATCCTGATCTGATTCAAATATTCTGACCCTGTCGCGAATATCGTTTCTGATTACCGGAGTATCTGTTGAATGACAGGTTTTACAGGCCACATCTGTTTTTTCAACCATAGAACCAAGTTCCATGGCAGTATTTGAAAATTTAATCTGCCCCTGACAATTAAAAATTCTTATGGATTCAATTTCATTGTAATCTGACATGCTTTTTAAAATTTCCTGCATATCCTTATTTGGATTATGTAACATTGCAAACCAGGTAAGACTCAAAACACTGTTACAAAATTTATCAACCTCAGATATCTTTTTATTAATCAGGGTTTTTTCCTGGAATATAGTGGTAAAGTAGGACCAGATAAAAATGCTTGCAAAAAGCACGATCCCAACAAAAATCATAAGCTTTAATGCGAGAGTCTCTATTTTTATGAAAGATTTAAACATTACACCTGATCCCATTTTTCTTTTTTGTCATTTTAACAGTTCCGCAACCTTGGTTAAAACCTCTTTAGGATCAAAAGGTTTTCCAAAGGAAGCAGCAGCTTTTGGAATTGAATATTTTATGCCTGTAAGGCCGCTGATGACAATCACAGGGATATCAAAACCTTTAATTTTACTGATTTTTCTAAAAAATCTTGGTC
>JAHJDU010000024.1 GCA_018812385.1 Pseudomonadota bacterium | reverse complement strand
ATTTGTTTTACTATATCAACAACATTCTCCGGCAGAACACCTTCACGCAAATCACCTGTATCAACCATAAGAATAATGTTGTGAGATCTGTCTTCCGCAATCAATACCTCATTTATCTTCTTTATGACTGATATTTCAGAATTAAAACTTGTGCCAAAATATTGAATAATATTGCTGAGGTTATGAATGGAGGGCAAAGATATAAAAACAGGCTTTTTAGGGAATACTTTGTCATAGTTATTATTATTTACAGGCAGGTTGGAAAATCCGACATTATCAATACCATTTGATATCAGTTCATGAATAATGATGGGATTTAATCCAGGTCCTTTCAATATGCCCGTAATTTTAAGACCAAAATTATTACAATGTTGCACTAAGAATTGTATGTTATGTTTTAGTTTTTTTATGTCTATTGTTAGTTGGGCCATGTATTTATTGCCATATCATAAAATCATCCAAATTAACCTGATTATCTGTTTTAAGTTCCGTATTCAAATCATTTTCAAATATTTTTTCAAATTGAAATTTAACAAAATCAAGACTTAAGTTTATTTTCCATTATATTTTATCATCAACATGGCAATATCATCTGATTGAGGCGCTGGGTGTGAGTGTTCCCGTACGCTGTTCAAGACTGCCTCAATCACTTCATTTGCTGATTTGTCTTTATTTTTTGATACCTGGGAAAGCAATTTTTTATTGGAGTATTGCTCCTCATTAATATTCATCGCTTCATTCACGCCATCAGTATAAAGGAAAAAACTCTCTCCAGAAGACAAGGTGAATGAATGATCAGAGTATGACATACCCGGCATTGCCCCAACCAGCGGTTCATTTGCTCCTTCTTTAAAAAATACGTCAGTGTCATTGGGAACAACAATTGGCGGATTATGCCCGCCATTGGCATATTTGATTTCACCGGTTTTTATATTCAAGATACCGATAATAAGTGTAACAAACATGGACCTTGGATTATCTGCACTTAAAATATTGTTTATATTGTGCATCATTTCACTGGGTGAATGCTCTTTCCCACTTAATGTTCTGACCAACGTTCTTGTCACAACCATGAACAATGCCGCCGGAATCCCCTTATCTGAAACATCGCCTAAAGTAAAACACATATGATCTTTATCAATCATGAAGAAGTCATACAGGTCTCCACCAATCTCCTTTGCCGGTATCAAAGTGGCATACAGATCAAATTCCTTGTATTCAGGAAAAGAAGGGAAGGTTTTAGGCACCATTCCGAGCTGAATTTCTCTGGCAATGTTGAGTTCACTCTCAATTCTTTCTCTTGAAGCAGTTATCTTAATAAGATCTTGAATATTTTTACTTAACTCCTGTCTCATCAAGATAAAAGATGAAGCAAGGTCTCCGACTTCATCTTTATATTTGTCCGGTAAATCATCAATGGGTGTTCTCTTTTCCAACGGCTTTGTAAAATCCAGTTCAGGAAGCTTTTTCGCATATAATGATAATAGATTAAGAGGTTTTGCAATACGGGTCACCAGAATAAAAACTGCAATTAACCCTGCCATGAACATCAGGGCTATTATCAAACTCTGTCTTACCACAAGTTTTTGGGCGGGCATGTTGATTTCATTGACAGGTACCATAACGCTTGTATACCATTTTAACGATTTGAAATAGTTACAATACGCAATCATGTATTTTTTTGTATCATCATTTGATGATACAAAACGAAATTCAGAAATATCAGATCCTGAAGATGCTTTGATATCGTCATAAATTATATTGTTGGTCAAGATATTCATGGACAGATGAATATCATTTTTAATCTGTTTTGGAGGCGGAATCAATATATTGTCATTTGAGTCAAACATATAAACGAATCCATTCTCTGTGATGTTTAACTGCTTGGAATATTCAATGAGTGATTTTATTATTTTCTTTTGTTTCATCTGTGCTTCAGCTTCAATATCGCTGATATCTATTGATGTTGCTATGGTATATTCCCATTGGTCTAAAGGTAGAAAAAAGGCCAGTACTGAGTTGGCTTTTCCTTCTTCAGCTTTAATCATACAAGCTGCATAATCCCCTTGTTTTTTTAAGTTATCAAAACCCATGACTTCGGATATATTTCTTTGTTTTATATCCTTTACATTTTTATAGGTTTCATTTGTTATGTTTTTATTGGAACTGGCTAAAACTTGAGAATCTTTGCTTATGATAAAGTAATCAATCGCATCAAAAGGAGCTGAATTTAACCATTCAAGCGCATGTTTAACAGCCTGGGCCTGTGGCAGATCTTCCCTTGCCGAGTCGCAATAACCCTTGAAAACCGATTCAATCATACGGGCTGAATCTTTTAACTGCTGCCGTTTTAAAAGAGTCATTGTCCTCTTGTCTGACAGCAGGTTATGATATTCGTCTCTAATAATAAGATCCAGGGAATGGAGGATATTTTTGGCAGACTTTTCCTGGGCAGCCAGCATTGCATTTCCAACGTCTCGATTCGTAAAATATATATTCACAATGGCACTGATAACCATCACCAGAGTGACACAAAAAATAATTTTTCCTTTAATTGTTAAAAACATT
>JAHJDU010000269.1 GCA_018812385.1 Pseudomonadota bacterium | reverse complement strand
TTTGAATCTCTTTATTACAATTTACAGCCTCAATAATATGCTCTGCTTCCTGGACCGGTGCCACGGACAAAAGATAGTCACTTGGTGTAATCTTTTTAAAATCCTGACCTAGATAATGGGGGGCAACTTCTGGATTGATAAACCGTTCGGAATACTGGACCGGGACTTCTCTATCCTTGTGAACAATAATGGAATGAAAAATTGTATCATCCAGCTTAAGATTCATTTTCTGTGCTATTATCTCAGTAATTTTTTCTTTTTTTAATACCAGAATTTCAGATGAATGTACCCCGCCCCAGCCAGCAATCTCCTTTGCAATACTTTTAATTTCAAGCAGGGCTGCATCGGGTTTGGGCCGAGCCACAAAGGTTCCAACACCCTGGATTCTGACAATCCTTCCTTCTTCTGTCAGTTCTTTTAATGCACGGTTGGCCGTCATTCGTGATGCATTAAAATTTTTTGCAAGCTTAGTTTCCGACAGCACCTTATCATCGGGATTCAGCTTTCCAGATTCAATATCCCTGACAACACTTTGTTTGATTTTTTCATATAAGGCAAAGGGTTGGTCTGATTTGCTCATGTATTGTTCTGTCCAATTAACGGGGTCAGGCTTGCGTTGTTGCGTTATCTTCAATAACGCAACAACGCAAGCCTGACCCCAAGTAAAAACTGCTTGACATCATATCTATACTTGTATAGACAAGTAGTATCCAATTCAAAAACAAATGTCAACCATATCAGGAGGAAAATCAATGAATAATAAAGAAAAACTTTTAAAGGATCTAAATATCGGATGTGGAGTTGCCCGGCCTGTCAGAGCACCCAGAGGAACTGACCTTCACTGCAAGGGCTGGTATCAGGAAGCAGCCTTGCGCATGCTGTGCAATAATCTTGATCCTGATAATGGTGAAAATCCGGATGAACTCATTGTCTATGGCGGTCTTGGCAAAGCAGCAAGAAATTGGCCATGCTTTGATGCCATTGTCAGAACCCTGCTGGATCTTGAAAATGATGAAACCCTGCTGGTTCAGTCGGGAAAGCCTGTGGGCGTGCTGAAAACCCATGAAAGCGCCCCCAGGGTATTGATTGCCAACTCTAATATTGTCCCCCAATGGGCTAACTGGGATACCTTCCATGATTTGGACAAAAAAGGCCTGATGATGTATGGTCAGATGACTGCAGGGTCCTGGATATATATCGGCACCCAGGGAATCCTGCAAGGCACCTATGAAACCTTTGCCTCTCTGGGACAAAAACATTATAATGCCGATCTTACTGGGAAAATCATTGTAACGGCAGGACTTGGCGGCATGGGCGGTGCACAGCCCCTTTCCGTTACCATGGCAAACGGGGTTGCCATCTGTATTGAGATTGATCCTGTCCGCATCAAAAAAAGGCTTGAAAAACGCTACCTGGATATTGAAGCATCAGATCTTGATGATGCCATTTTAAAAGCAAAAAAAGCTGCCAAAGATGGGACACCCCTTTCCATAGGGCTTTGTGCAAATATAGTGGACATACTGCCGGCCATGATACAAAAGGACTTTATTCCGGACGTTATCACAGACCAGACCAGTGCCCATGATGAGCTCAACGGATACTTCCCCCAGGGCCTGTCCATGGAAGAGGCATTAATCCTTAGAAAAACCGATCCTGCAAAATATATAGACATGGCTTTAAACTCCATGGCAGACCATGTAAGAGCCATCCTTGAAATGCAGAAAAAAGGTGCCATTGCCTTTGATTATGGAAACAATTTAAGGGCCCAGGCCATGAAACGAGGCGTTGACAATGCCATGGATTATCCAGGATTCGTCCCGGCCTATATCAGGGAACTTTTCTGCCGGGGTGAAGGCCCCTTCAGATGGGCTGCCCTTTCAGGCGACCCTGAAGATATAAGGGTAACCGACCGGGAACTTTTAAAGCTTTTCCCGGAAAAAACCAAAATGGTTAACTGGCTGAAAATGGCCGGGGAAAAAATTGAACATATGGGACTTCCCTCACGAATCTGCTGGCTGGGGTATGGTGAAAGGGAAAAAGCCGGCAAGCTGTTCAATGACCTTGTCAGGGATGGAAAAGTAAAAGCCCCCATTGTTATCGGCCGGGACCACCTGGACTGCGGATCAGTTGCATCCCCCTACAGGGAAACAGAAGCCATGAAAGACGGCTCAGATGCCGTGGCAGACTGGGCCTTGTTAAACTGCATGACAAACGTGGCCTCCGGTGCCACATGGGTCTCCTTCCATGACGGGGGTGGAGTGGGTATTGGATATGCCCTCCATGCAGGCCAGGTCACTGTGGCTGATGGCACACCTGAAGCTGAAAAACGCGTAACCACTGTTCTTCGAAATGACCCGGGCACAGGGATTATCCGCCTTGCAGATGCCGGCTATGACACGGCTATTGATGTGGCCAACACAAAGGGCGTAAAACTTCCCATGATCAATATGCAGTAAACTGTTCTCACCATGCGAACGTGAAGGGAAAAAAGAAAATAATATTTTTTTTGCTCCTTCATGTTCTTCATGGTCTTCATGGTAGACTAAATGATCAAAATTAGAATCAAGTCCAATAGAGCATTTCACCAGATATGGAGATTTAGAAAAGATGAAACCCCTGGAACCGGATAAAATTGACACCCTTTTTATCAATTGCCATGTTGCCACCATGACAGACAATGCCTTTTCAATTATTGAAAAAGCAGCCCTGGCTATCACGGGGAAAACCATTTCCTGGATTGGCAGACAAAAAGATCTGCCAGATCACTTGAGAGCCTCCTGTCAAAAGCTTATTGATTGCAAAAAAGGCTGGATTCTGCCGGGATTTGTAGACTGCCATACCCACCTGGTCTGGGGAGGATCAAGATCCAATGAGTTTGAAATGAGACTCAAGGGCGCAACCTATGAAGAGATCTCAAAAAAAGGCGGCGGCATCTTTTCAACGGTACAATCCACCCGCAACGCGTCAAAGGATGAGTTATTCATCTTGGCCTCAAAACGGGTGGCCGCGCTATTAAGCCAGGGAATCACAACTCTTGAAATCAAATCCGGTTATGGGCTCAACCTTGAAAACGAACTGAAACTCCTTGAGGTAATAAGGCAATTGGATGAAAATTTCCCCTTGCACATAGAAGCAACATTTTTAGGAGCCCATGCCCTGCCCCAAGAATTTGCCGGCAATCCTGACGGCTATATTGATCTTGTGACCCAAACCATGCTGCCGGCTGTAAAAGACCAGGCAATTGCAACAGCCGTGGATGTATTTTGTGAACGCATTGCCTTTAATCTTCCCCAGACACGCAAGGTCTTTCAAACAGCAAAGGATCTGGGACTTAACATCAAACTTCATGCAGAACAATTATCTGATTCCAATGGTGCTGCTCTGGCTGCCCAATTTTCTGCCCTGTCCTGTGATCACCTTGAGTATCTGTCCTTGTCCGGCGCCAAAAAAATGGCAGAGCACAATGTTACAGCCGTTCTTTTACCCGGAGCTTTCTATTTTTTAAAGGAAACACAGAAACCGCCCGTTCAAATCTTAAAAGATCTTAAAATTCCCATGGCAGTATCAACAGACCTGAACCCCGGGTCCAGCCCGGTTCATTCCATGACACTAATTCTCAACATGGCATGCATGCTCTTTGACCTGACCTGTGAACAAGCATTGCTCGGGGCAACCATCAATGGTGCAAAAGCCCTGGGCCTGGAACAATCAAAAGGCAGTATTGAGATAGGCAAAGATGCCGACCTTGTGGTCTGGGATATTGATACGCCGGCAGATCTCTGCTATCTTGCCGGGCTGACACCCATTGAAATGATAATGATAGAGGGCAAGATACACCACAACACCCTGCACAAATAATAAATTTTTTTGCGGAGAAACCACATGACCTGCATACTGACATCTATCAACTGGATAATCTTAATCGGAACATCTGTTTTTCTGCTGGTCTTAAGCCTGTCTTCTTTTAGAGAAAAAGAAATTCGGGCTACTGTAATATCCTTTGCTTTTTTTGTATTGAACCTGATTGTCTGGGTCTGGTCTATCACAGCCCTGGATAGGTTTCAAACCCTTAACCTCCTCGTTGTATCTTTGCTGGGTCTTTTTGGCATTGTCTCTTTAATTAAATTCTTTCCTGACAAATCCCCTGGGCGAGACACCTCAAAAGCAGAACAATATGACGAAAGAAATAATATGTTTGCCCGGAATAATCTCCAGCATCACCCAGAATTGCTGGAAACATATTATGCCATCCACCCTGAAAACAGATCAACAGATCAGCAGATTCACCAGAAGCCTGAATTTGGCGAAAAAGAACAGGTCTATCATGATTTTTACACAGCCCCCTGCTATGAGGCAGCATTTGAATATCTTGAAAAATCCATTCCTTTGTCAACGGGATCAGTCTCTGAACAAAAAATATCCATAGATCCAATTCAATTCTGTAAGACCATAATAGATCTTTCTAAATTTTATGGTGCCTGTGATGTGGCCTTTTGCCACCTTTTACCCCATCATTTTTACAGCCATAAAGGCCGGCATGCTGCAAACTGGGGTGACAAAACCGACCAGACCCATAAAACAGCCATTGCCATTGTGGTGCCCATGCGTGTTGAAATGGTTAAAAAAGGCCCCACAAGTTGCATGATACAGGAATCCGCACAAAAATATGTGGAAGCTGCAAAAATATCCAATATCCTGGCCAGCTATATCAGAAATTTCGGGTACCCTGCAAGGGCCCATAATGATGCAAATTACGACACGCTCTGTGTTCCCCTGGCCGTGGAATCTGGCCTTGGCGAACTGGGGAGGATGGGAATTTTCATGCACAGGGTTCATGGTCCCTGTGTCAGACTTGCCATTGTGACCACTGACCTTGAACTGCCAGACTCTCCTATCCCAAAGCCCCTGTATATGGAAGAATTTTGTAAAATCTGTAAAAAATGCGCGGACAATTGCCCGTCAGGCTCCATTACCCATGATGGAGAGCCTTACAGCCGCAATTTGCGGCACTGGTCCATACACCAGGAAAAATGCTTCTCATACTGGAAAACAATCGGCTCTGACTGCGGGCTTTGTATTTCTGTCTGCCCATATACCAAACCAGACACATTAATTCACAAATTTGTCCGGTTTTATATCTCCAGAAACTTGTTGAACCAGAAAATAGCCCTTTTTATGGATGATCTTTTGTATGGCAGGCACAGAAAAATCGCCAGAACCAACCCTGAAAATATTTTCTAATTCTAAATAACTGGTGGTTATGCGACTGAAACAGTATAATTAAGCTGTTCTCTTCTTAACATATCCTGAAATACAAGTTGAATCCAAAATTTTTCAGGCTGGGATATCTGTTTTGCAATTTTTGCAGCACGGATGGGGGATGGGATTCTTCTACCCTTTTCGATATCGCAAAGGCTTTGTGCAGATATTTTCAGTTTTAAGGCAAATTCCTTTTGAGACATTTCTTCACACTTTCTATGCGCTTCAAGCGCATTGCCAAATGTAAGCGGCCCATAATCTTTGCTTAACTCTTTTGTGCCGTATTTTTTAATATTCATGTTTGTTCACCTCTATAACCTCAATAATATCAAATTCATGTTCGATGTAAAAAGCTCGATATGATTTAGACAGCCGGATTGACCTTTGGCCTTTTCTGTCAGACTGCAAAGGTTCATCATGATAGCCGGATATTTTTCTTGCATCCCTGATACCAAGCATTTCAACTTGTTCTGCCCACATTTGGAGTTTTCTTACAATGTGATGTGGGGCTTTTTTAAGTTGATTCTGAACTTTTTTGTTTAAAATTACTTGATTCACAATATTTTTATATGCCGATTTGACGTATTTTGTCAAATGTTTTTTGATGTTGA
>JAHJDU010000268.1 GCA_018812385.1 Pseudomonadota bacterium | reverse complement strand
GGCATAGATTTTTTTTGGAAACCAGGAAGAAGAAAGCTTTAGCAGTCCCACAAAGGCAACTGCCACAGACCCGCCTATGAGAAGCCGGCCAAGCCCGGCCCAGAAAAATCCCGGGGACAAAGCAAAAAGCAGGGTGCCCAGTCCCGCCACCATACAACCGGCCGTCAAAAGTTTTCTCGGGCCCATGGTATCGGCCAGGATCCCAGTGGGAATCTGCATGGCCACATAGGCATAAAAATAAAGCCCGGACAGATGGCCCAGACCCGAGGCAGAGATATTAAAATCCTGCATCAGCTCCTGGGTCATGACTGCCGGGGCCACTCGCTGGAAAAATCCGGCCAGATAAAAAAGGGCACCCAGGCCCCAGATAAACCAGGCCAGTTTCATGGGCGGCCCGGTCAGATTATTTGTTTCCATTGATATTTGTGTTCCTCCTTGTACAATACAAGCATATGGTCTTGATGTTTCCCTGTGACCTTCAGGTTACGTGTGACCTTCAGGTTATCAGCCCCGTAGTTCTTAGGCAAGTGTATATTATGACAGTGCCATACAAATACATGGACTGTTTTGAAAAATCTATTTGCAATCACCCTGCAATTTATTTGGGTAGACCTTGAAAACTGGTTGTTTATTATGATACTTAGTGCCTGACTTAAAAAGATTAAACTATCAATGTGTTATAAGAGGAGGGAACCATGCCTGGTTTTGAAATATTTGGTGATGAGGAAAAAAAAGAAGTGGCCGATGTTCTTGAAACAGGTGTTCTTTTCAGGTATGGATTTGAAGGGGTTAGAAACGGACATTTCAAGGCCCTTGAATTTGAAAAAAAACTTTGTGAAATTACGGGTGCCAAATACAGTCACCTGTGTTCCAGCGGCACGGCTGCCCTTTGCACGGCCCTGACCGCCTGTGGTATCGGTGCAGGAGATGAAGTCATTATTCCCGGCTTTACCTTTGTTGCCACCTTTGAAGCCATCATCAATGTCGGTGCCATTCCTGTTTTCTCAGAAATTGATGAGACCCTGTGTCTTAATCCTGACAAGCTTGAAAAGGTGATCACGTCCAAAACCCGTGCTGTAGTCCCTGTTCACATGTGCGGTGCCATGGCTAGAATTGATGAGATTAAAATGGTTTGTGATAAAAAAGGATTGATCCTTCTTGAAGATGCCTGTCAGTCTTTAGGGGCTACCTATCAGGGAAAGGCCCTTGGCACCTTTGGGCTTGCCGGATGCTTTTCCTTTGACGCGGTAAAAACTGTTACCTGTGGGGAAGGCGGCGGTATTATTACTGATGACAAAGACGTATATGAAAAAGCCGACCAGTTTGCCGACCACGGACATGATCATTTAGGCGGTCCTGACCGGGGAGCAGATGATCACCCCATTATTGGAACCAATTACAGGATCAGTGAACTGAACGCGGCAGTAGGACTTGCCCAGTTGAACAAACTGGATCAGATCCTTTCTACCCAGAGGAGAAACAAGCTTGCCATTAAAGATGCCATGGCAGACCTGCCTGGAGTCAGTTTCAGATATATCCCCGATGCAAAGGGTGATTCAGCAACCTTTTTAAGCTTTTTTCTGCCCACGGAAGAACGGGCCAGACAGATCGCTAAAAATCTTGCCTACAACAAAGTGGGGTGTCCGTACTGGTATGACAACAACTGGCATTATTATAAAAAATGGCACCATTTAAAAGAGATGAAACGGTCTGCTAAACTTGCTGTCGAGCTTGCAGGCAATCTGTTGGATTATAACAATATTGTACTTGAAGAATCTGACAACATCATGAAACGAACCATTTCCATGCAGATAATGCTGTCATGGACAAAAGAAGATATTGAAAACAGAATTCAGGCCATAATAAAATCATTTAAAGGATAAACATGTTTAGAAACTTTAAGCTGGTTCCAAACGTCATATTTGGAAGGGGCTGTTTTTCACAACTTGATGAGATTATAGAAAAACAACGGGAAAATGATGATGCATGGGTTGTGTTTGTCACAGATGATGTTTTCAAAGGAAAACCTTTGGAAAAAAGGATACCCCTCCATGACAAAGATATGCTCTTATGGGTAAACGTGGATGATGAACCAAAGACAAAATATG
>JAHJDU010000267.1 GCA_018812385.1 Pseudomonadota bacterium | reverse complement strand
TCCCTTCCCTTTGAAAAGATATTCAGATCCTACAGGATACCCTATAGTTTGAAGGGGTCACAGGGGTTTTTTGAAAGAATGGAAGTCCTGGATATTAATTCCTATCTGAGTGCTGCATTTTTCCCCAATGATGATGTCTCCTTTGAACGGATTGTCAACACCCCCAAAAGGGGAATCGGGCCATCAATGATAAAAAAAATGGCGGATATGAGAACCATGGGGACAACTCTCCAAGGTGCCGCCAGAATCATGGTCAAAGATCGGGTGTTAAGTAAAAAAATCCATGAAAACCTTTCCCAGGTTCTTGAAATCCTGGATGAAATAAAGGATCTGGCTCCTGCCAGGGCTATGGAAGTTGTCCTGGGAAAAACCAATTATTTTGAATACCTGGAGAAAAAAACAAAAACAAATGACGAGTTTATTTCAAAAAAAGAAAACCTTGAGCAATTAATTCATACAGCAAGATCTAAAAATGATCTTTTAGAATATCTTGAAGAGGCGGCCTTGATCAGAGAAGATAAAGAGGATGAGGATGATCTTGATTCATCCGGCGTATCCCTTCTCACCATTCATTCAGCCAAAGGCCTGGAATTTGATACCGTATTTATTGTGGGATGCGAAGAGCGTCTATTTCCCCATTGGCGGTCTATTGATGCAGGCGATAATGCGCTTTCCGAGGAAAGGCGGCTGATGTATGTGGCAATGACCCGGGCAGAAAGATTTTTATACCTGACACATGCCAATTATCGAAAAGGTGAATTTTCAACACCAAGCCGGTTTATTGATCAAATCCAGGAGTGCTTATCCTAAGGCTAAAAAATGGATCCAATGGCCCCACATTCTGTTAAAGAACCAATGTCCCAGCTTGCGATAAAGCTGTTCAGTAACTGGAAAAACATCATACCTTCGGACCGGAAAGGTATCTTTATAACCCTGTTTTTTGCTATTTTTACAACGGTTACAGGGGTTGGAATCGTAGTGCCGCTTCTTCCTGTCTATGCAAACGACCTGGGAGCCACAGGGATATATGTGGGAATGATATTTGGTTCATTTTCCATATCCAGAATCTTTCTTCTGCCTGTTTTCGGGAGGCTATCTGATCAACAGGGCCGAAAGCCTTATATTGTGGCAGGATTGTCAGCCTACACACTGATTTCATTTGCATTTATATTTTCAAAAAATATAGAAACATTGATAATATTGCGATTTATCCAGGGCGCAGGATCTGCCATGATCATGCCCGTGGCTCAAGCCTATGTGGGGGAAATAACGCCGGAAGGCTCAGAAGGATATTCAATGGGATTGTTTAACCTGTCCATGTTTTTGAGCCTGAGCCTGGGGCCCTTGATGGGTGGCGGAATAAAAGATATCTGGTCTCTTGATGCTGCATTTATCTGCATGGGGCTGCTGTCAGGTGTCGGCCTGTTATTGTGCATTTTTTTCCTGCCTGCAGCATCAGAAGAAAAAGTTAAAACAACAGGAAACCAAATAATCCCATGGTCAAATCTTTTAAAAGACAAAGGTATTATTTCCATTTTTATATTCAGGTATGCCTATACAGCCTGTATCGGGGTGATATGGTGTTTTCTTCCATTGTTTGCAGACACTGAATTTGGCCTTTCCAGTTCATTAATTGGTGTGCTTGTGATGCTGGGTGTATTTGTGTCAGGGCTCCTTAGTCTGCCCATGGGATATGCTGCAGACAGGGTAAATAAAAATCTAATGATTATTTTTGGCGGAACACTATCAACCATTGGAATGTTACTGCCGTTCTGGGCATCATCTTTTCAGGATCTTGTGATTGCCGTTTTTATATTTGGAATCGGCGGCGGGATTTCCTCGCCGGCAATCATGGCCTATTCCGTTATTAAAGGGGATACAAAAAAGGCCATGGGATCTGTCATGTCCATCATGACAGTGGCGCACAGCTTAGGGATGCTGACAGGTTCAATGGCAGCGGGACTTGCCATGGATTATTTAAGTTTGAGACTGTCTTTCCCATGCGGAACCCTTATCATGGCCCTGGGAACCCTTGTTTTCTGGATGCTATCGGATAAAAAATCTTTTATAAAAAATAAAGGATATGATAATTAGTCTTGACTCGGGTCAACCGGTTTTTAATTCGATATATATAAAAATTACAATTGAAGAATGGCCGATAGCACTGACACAAGGTCATAAAATTGGATTGAAATTTTACGTTGAAAAAATGGGATATGCTATAT
Organism: Pseudomonadota bacterium; assembly: GCA_018812385.1. Classification (GTDB taxonomy): domain Bacteria; phylum Desulfobacterota; class Desulfobacteria; order Desulfobacterales; family Desulfobacteraceae; genus Desulfobacula. The sequence goes on along the minus strand of JAHJDU010000267.1, from coordinate 7,422 downwards.
ATCCTTCAATTTGTATGGGCTGAGTCTTTAAAAGACCAGTACCTACACAGAAAATCTCCATATGTTGTAAGGTCTGGGATCACTGAAGCACCTAAACCGTCGAGCCAGGTTTCATTATCTTCGAAGATATAGTCTATCCGACCCGTTACCATAGGGCTCTCCTTCCCACCAAATCACTTCTTGGATGCCATGCCGATGTCTGAGAGAGTCACTGTGATGATCTCATAGATAGTCGTCGCAAGGGCTGCAACAAAGGCCATCATTACCGTGATAAGAATCACGATTCCTGTCATGGTATCCAATATGTGTAATGTCAAAACCAACTTGACAGCCAGGGGCATGGAGAACCATCCTATAACCGTAGAGAGACATACTGCAAAGACCATGCGAACCTTATTCGCCCGAGCGCCGCTGAATATCCCAAAGATAAAAATCACCACAGCCAACACAATAGCAACGATAGACACAGTATCATTAACCACCGGCCAGACAAAAAATGCAACATTTTCTGACGACATAGTCCGCCTCCTAAAATTTTTTTGACGTTGATGGGATCGAATCCCCTACCCTCCAGCATAAAATATGATGGCCCTTTAATTTGAAATATACCTTGGCTCATCAGGTATAGCAACAGCAATATAAAACTCAAATCAAAGTGATAGGCAGAATCGTATAATTCCATTTTGAAATTCAGCATATATGGTTTCACTGAACCCTGTGCAAAGCAATATAGGAATATCAGGGCGTATTTTAGTCAATTGCTGACCTTAGTCCATATAGAATAATTGAGCCATGAATGTGTGTGAGTGAGCTTGAAAAACTCTCACACATTCACAACATCAATTATTCTGAAAGGTACCAGTTTAATGCCAGGTGTCAGAATATTATTCTTTCCAACCACAAGATATAGGGCCAGATTTTATTCCCTATCCAATACTTTTCTGACTATTGTTGCCAGATCTCTTTTAGAGAAAGGCTTCTGAATAAAGTGCACCCCCTCGTCCAGAACACCGTGATGGGCAATGGCATTGGCCGTGTATCCGGACATGAATATGCACTTGAGATCAGGGGAAAGGGATTGCAGTTGTTCTGACAGTTCACGTCCGTTCATTTCTGGCATGATCACGTCCGTGATGAGTAGATGAATTTTACCTGTATGTTCCTGGGCCAGCCTCATAGCCCCTTTTGGTGTGTCTGCGATCAAAACGGTGTAATTCAATCCTTCGAGGATTTTCTGAGCAAGTTTCAGGATTGGTAGATCATCCTCCACCAGCAGGATAGTCTCACCGCGGCCTTGCGGGATTTCTGTCGTGTTTTCCTCCTGGATCTCAACAGCTTTGCCCTCATGCCGGGGCAGGTAAATTTTTATAGTCGTTCCTTTACCCGGTTCGCTATAGACGTTAATGAACCCGTTATTTTGCTTAACGATGCCATAGACTGTGGATAATCCAAGTCCGGTGCCTTTATCCACAGCCTTTGTGGTGAAAAAGGGTTCAAAAATTTCCTTCAATATTTCTTTATCCATGCCGCAGCCATTGTCGCTTACAGACAACTGGACAAACTCGCCTGGGACAAAACCGACATGATCGGCACAATAGGCTGAGTCAAAAACCTTTGTAGCTGTTTCAATGGTGACCTTGCCCACTCCTTCGATGGCATCTCTGGAGTTGACACACAGGTTGGCCAGAATCTGGTCGATCTGGGAGGGGTCCATCATGACATGCCAAAGATTCGTCTCTGGCAGCCAGGCAAGATCGATGTCCTCACCGATGAGGCGCCGGAGCATTTTGATCATGCTTTCCACGGTCTGGTTCAGGTTAAGTGCAATAGGGGCAATGGTCTGTTTGCGGGCAAAAGCCAGCAGTTGCCGGGTAATGTCTTGTGCACGTCTGCCGGCCTTGAGAACCTGATTGAGATCGGCATGCAATGGTCCTGCCGGATCTGCATCCATCAGGGCCAGTTCAGTGTAACCCATGATCGCGGTGAGAGCATTGTTGTAATCATGGGCCACCCCGCCTGCCAGACGCCCCACAGATTCCATTTTCTGGGCCTGGCGTAACTGTTCTTCTGCATTCCTGCGGTCGGTAATATCCTGGATAGTTTCTATCGCTCCAATGATATCTCCATGATGATTTCTCAAAGGTGCTGCAGTGGAAAAAAGCCATTTACCTTTTTCTCCCAGGTCAGGGTAAAATCTTTCACCTTCGTATGCCCCTTTAACCAGAATAGATTTATTAATTTTGTCTTCGTAGTACCCGTCTATTTCTTTCTTCGTTGCTCCATCTATTATCAAATCTACCAAATTCGGTCTTTCTTCAGGATAAAAGGGAAGCCAATGTTTTTTTGTGCCCACCATCTGGGCCTCAGAAAAACCAGTCAAACTCTCGCAGGCATTGTTCCAATTTGTGATAATATGGTTGCTATCAATAATATAGGTTGGGATTGAATTTCCTTGAATGGCTTGCTCGAGTTTTTCTTTACTATCCCGCAAGTCTTTTTCCGCTTTCTTACGTTCCGTGATAACTCGCGTCACCCCCTGAGCATATAAGGGATTTCCGGCATTGTCCAATACTACCGTTCCGCTTATTTCGCAGGGGATTTCTTCACCGTTTTTATGATAAATACTTGTTTCAAATACTTCCATCGTTTTGTCAGACAAGCTATCCAGTAAATCAACAATTATTGCCTGCATTTTTTCCAATTCTTCTGATGAACAATGTTCCGGTAGTTTACTTCCTATATACTCTTCTGGTGTATAGCCGAAAAGAGGGAAAACCGCCTCATTGATATAAGTAAATTCCAAATCCAGATTCATCTGCCAAATACAATCAATTGTGTTTTCTGATATCAAACGATATTTTTCTTCGCTTGCATTCAGTATCTTTGTATTTTTTGCAAGTTTTTCACATAACAGGGAAATTATAAGACTGATACCCACAAACATGAATATCCGTAAATAATCCGCAAGGCCTGGCAAATGCTTTGTACTATCGTAAAATAAATGGTAATGAAATATCAGGAAAACTCCTAGAAACAAGGCCAAATAGAAACCTTTTCTTCCCCACCAATATACTGCAAAAACAATTGGGATATAGTACAGATGGGTAATAACAACATGGCTGTCTATTAATTCATAGGCATAATACGTAAGAAAGCAACAGAGTGCTGTGAGGCTTGCTATGAGTGTAATTTTAAGCTTTTCATTTTTTCTTTCAAAGTATAGATTATCGGAAAAAGGATTTTTTTCTTATTCATAATTCTCCATGGGTTAGATTTATTTTAGTGTAAACAAATCTTACAACATAGCAAAACTGGCTGCATAGCTTGCCATAGTCCGCAAATTTCCTAACCATAAAATCACCGGAACGCTTTTAATATTCTGGTCAATCTAAACAAAAAGCACTGTAATATATATTGTGGTACAAAACAAATAAATTTTCACAAATTAAATTCATATATATGGGAAAAGGCATAACCCAATGAATCAAGCACCCATTCAACTTGATTGGAGTTATGTTGCGAGTGGGTTTAACCCTCTAAAATAATAACAAAAATTGATTCTTCCAATGGTCAACTATTCAAATGGTATCTTTAAGATCTTCAAGGAGTAATTTTCGGACTGTAACCCCTGTGTTTAATCAAATCTTTTTCCGCTTCTTTGTCCTGTCCAAGAATAGTCAGATCATGAGAACTTCAGAGTTGAGAGGTAATACTACTTGTGCCATATTAGTTTTACTTTTTTGATAATATTTTTTATAAAACATCTATACTTTTAAACCAGTGCGATGAAATTTTTTTATAAGGAAGGTTTCAGCTTATTGCAGGAGAACGAAGGTTCAGAGCAATTAAAGATTACACGGATATGACGAGTATTCAGGCAAAAATCGCCATCGTAGATGATCTTCAGGCAAGAAGAATAAGCGCTGCAGAAAACCTTTTAAGAGAAGATTTATCAGCCATTGAATCCATTGAGGCGACCATTGAAATCATTGATGTGGAAATGGGCAAAGAGCCTGAGTATTTGACGGTAGGCAAAACACCCCTTGAAAGGGTGCATAAATTGCTGTCAAAGTTAGATTCCATAAGGCGGAGCAAGGAACGGGGGTCTGTTGTTTTAGAGCCTGAAAAGGACCTGTCCTACAAATATGTAGGACAGGTAGAGTCAATTTTTCAAAATCTCCCGAAACCCTTGGAATGGCGGTCTTTTTTGGCCCATGATCTGATTTTATTAACCAACATTCCCTCAATAGTTCAAACCGCCTCTGTAAAATACTGCCTGAACAAAGCACAAACAAAAGCGCTGGCAAAACTTGAACAGGTATCTGGCAAGGTTTTTCACGAGGTCACCCAAAAAGGTTCCCTCCCGTTTAAAGATCAGAATAACCATCTTTTGCCAAAGCTTGAGCTAAATGAATTCAGCGCAAGAGAAATCCAGGCGTTTGCAGAAGATATAGAAAAAACAAATAAAAAAAATCAACAGAAAATAGACACGGCTCAACTCGAATTTTCCACACAGATTAAGGTCGCCATGATGACACGCTTAGGCATCCCGCTTGTTCGTATTGCCCAGCGGTTGAATATTCACAGGGAAACCATTTCAAAATATGCCCAAAAAAACCAGGGGCTTTTTAACAATATTCATCAGGATTTTAAAAGCGGAATCGCTATCCCTGATATGGCGCGAAAATATGGTGCTTCGCAGCCTCTGGTATGGTCTGTGGTGCTACAGGAAAAAACAGACCTGGAACGATTTAAGGCTTTAAACTGGGGGTTGCGGGCATGGGATAACTGGTATTTCAATGATGTGGATCACAGGTTCGGCGATCCCTGGCCGGGAAGAATCCCTGCCCAGCCCGTTACTCATACGCTTTTTTACTTTACAAAAAAAAACAATCTTGTGCTGGACCCCATGGCCGGCGGAGGCGTGGTTGCAGACACCTGCCTTGCCTTTAACAGAGAATGCCGGTCTTTTGATCTTTTGGACCGGATGAATATGATTGAATTTAATTATGAAACTTACCTGGAAAAAATCTATAAGATTTTGTTTGAAGAAGAACTGGAGTCCTGGATGGATACTTCTGATGACTGGCCAAAAATTAAAAATTATAAGATGTTCAAAGACTGGTTCGAGATCATCTGTTCAGATATGATCTGGGATTATGGGACCGGTGATATTGAGCATGAGAAATTTTGAATTGAAATAAAAAGCGAGGAATCATGACAAAACGCAAAGTTAAACCAGAAATAGATTTAGAAAAATCTTATTCCACAAAAGATTTCGTGGATAAATTAAGAAGACTTGCTGATTCTATTGAACAGAATAAAAGGTTCAGAATACAAATTTCAGGGGAAAGGATTTCTGTTCCTCCCGATGCTATTTTTAACATAGAACATGAAAGGGAGCGGGATAATGAGGAAGTTGAATTTCAGTTAAAATGGATTGTACCTGAAAAATAATTTTATATGACTCCTGCAATAAACTGTTTGAAAAAAGCAAAAATAAAATATCAGATTCATCAATACGACCATGATCCTGCATCCAAGGCTTATGGTGAAGAAACGGCCGAAAAATTAAATATTCCGTTTGATCAACTCTTTAAAACTTTGGTTGTATCAATTAAAGACAAAGATTTATCTGTAGCAGTAGTCCCTGTATCCAAGCATTTAGACTTAAAATTATTTGCAAAAGCTATTGGATCAAAAAAAGTCAAAATGGCTGATAAAAATGATGTTGAACAGACAATTGGATATGTTTTAGGAGGCGTTAGCACAATTGGGCAAAAAAAAAATATATTAGCCAACATAGCTCATTATTGAAGGTTAAATATACATCTTTACAGACCGTTCGAATTTTTGATATTCGTATTATCCGTTTTAAATTAAAAGGCTGGAAAGGTTGAATACTATGGGAAATAAAAAAAAGAAATATTATGTGGTTTGGGATGGTCATCAACCGGGGATATATCAGACTTGGGCCGAATGTAAAACTCATACAAATGGTTTTCCCAGTGCTGAGTTCAAATCATTTAAAACCTTAGAAGAAGCTGAAACAGCATTTCAAGAAAGAGAGTTAATAAATCCCCAGTCGAGACCTGATAATGATTCATATTGCGTGGATGCAGCTTGCTCTGGAAACCCCGGTCCTCTTGAATACAGAGGTGTGAATACTGCAACAAGGGAGGAAATATTCAAGCAAGGCCCTTTTGAAAATGGAACTAATAATATCGGTGAATTTTTAGCTATTGTTCATGCATTGGCATTGTTTAAAAATAAAGGTATTCAACAACCAATATATTCTGATTCAATCGTTGCCATTGGATGGATAAATAAGAAGCATTGCAAAACAACGATTGAACAGGATGAATCAAATCAAAAACTGTTTGAGCTGATGACAAGAGCTGAATACTGGCTTAATATCAACACATATGCCAATAAGATTTTAAAATGGCATACCCATTTATGGGGTGAGATCCCAGCGGATTTTGGGAGAAAATAAGGATAGAGCAGATAAACATCTTGCTTGATAATTATTTTTTTATATGTTTTATTTTCATTGTCAATTAACAAAATATTGGATTAATTTTATGAAAACATACAGAAAAGAACTATGGTTTGAAATTCCAACAAGAAGGGCTTTTATCAATATCACATCTGACATTCAAAACTGCATTAATGAAAGCCAAGTAACTGAAGGACTTGTGTTAATAAATGCAATGCACATCACAGCCTCTGTATTTATTAATGATGATGAATCGGGATTACACCATGATTATGATCTCTGGCTTGAAAAATTAGCTCCCCATGCGCCGGTTTCTCAATACAAACACAATGTTGGTGAAGACAATGCAGATGCCCATATGAAAAGGCAGATCATGGGTAGAGAAAGTGTTGTTGCAATCACAGAAGGAAAGCTTGATTTTGGTACATGGGAACAGATTTTTTATGGTGAATTTGACGGTAGACGGAAAAAACGTGTTCTGGTCAAAATAATTGGGGAATGAAATCTTTCCTTGGTGAAGATTATTTCGAACGTTTGTTGAAAAAGGAACTCCATGCAAAAACGCATTTTGGGTAAAAACCACCTGGAAGTATCTTCAATAGGCTTAGGATGCTGGGGAATGTCCCATGCCTATGGAAGGGCCGATGAAAAAGAATCCCTTGCCACCATAAATCATTGTCTTGATCATGGGATTAATTTTCTGGACACAGCAGATATCTATGGACATGGCCACAATGAAAGCCTTATCGCAAAAATATTAAAAAAAAGACGGCATGAAGCCGTGGTGGCAACAAAATTTGGATTTGTGGGTGATGAAAAGGGTAATCTAAAGGTAAACGGTAGGCCCAAATATGTTCAGAAGGCGTGCGAAAAAAGCCTGATGCGACTGAATATCGATGAAATTGACCTTTACTATTTTCACC
>JAHJDU010000266.1 GCA_018812385.1 Pseudomonadota bacterium | reverse complement strand
TGCATTGGTTTAATATGTCCACTCAAACCAAGCTTTGGTTGGATAGGTGTTTTGCCTTATCCAAATATGGAGACAACCCGTTCAACAAAAAAATTGCTATTGCCATCGCTTATGGTGATGTTGACCCATACGCGTCGGGAGCCGTGAATGCGATTAGAAGTTTTCAGGATTCTTTTAGATACGTGGGTGCGGAGATCACTGGAGTGGTTTATGGTAGTGCCTTGGAAAGAGGTGATATGGAGAAAAACGAAGCAGTACTGAAAGCCGCTAAAAAGCTGGGGAAAAAACTTGCGGGTTAATCAATCAATGTTAGAATAGATATCTTTGTGAATTCTGGCTTCTGAATAGTCCGAACAGGGATAATTAATCTTAACTGTAACAATTCATCAATTGTTCATGGTGTTATGAGCTAAAGCTGCTCTGTGGATAAATTCACTTTTACCTCTTGTTTCTAAAAATAAATGAACGAATTAATCAAATGTCTCAATAGCCATTTCACGAACTTCTTTTAGATATTTTTCCCCTTCAGCATCAGCCTCATCAATATCGGCATAACCAATCCCGTCCGGTTTCAGTGTTTTGTCCGCATAGGTATGCATCTTTTCACTCAGATACTTATAAAAGATGAATCCCAGTATATAATCCCTGAAATCATCCGCTCCCATTTTTCCGCGAAGGGTGTCGGCGATATTCCAGAGCTGTTGTTCCAATTGTTCTTTTTCAGTCATAAATCAGTTTCTTTTTTCAGTAGGTTATCTGTAATTAAATGCGCTTATTGTTTTTTTGAATTTTTATTTGTCTCTTCTTTCAAAATTTTCCAAAGGCCCCCTTTTCTGGGACCCAGCCGTTTCAGCAGACCTTGTTTTTTCATTTGGGCGATCTGCCATTCAATGCCTTTTTGGGTCAGACCGATCTGTTCAGCCAGGCGGGCCATGGTAATCTTTGGATTCATCCGGATCTGTGAAAGAATTTTCTCCCTAGTGTCTTCCCTAGTTTCCTCCCTAGTTTCTTCCCTGGTTTTTACCGGTTCCCGGGTGATTATATAGGTGGGCCTTAAAAAGACAAGGCTGAACATGGTGTTGTATTCAATATTTACTTTAGGACAGTTTTCTTTTTCAAGAGCAACATGAATCCGTTCAATACCGGAACCCATTTTCTCGATATAATCGCACCGCAGCAAAAGGCTTGCAATATTTGGGTTGCGGCAGACACTTCTGCGGCCGAAATCCTTTTCCGGCAGGCCCTTTGGCAGGCCACCAGGATTATAAATTTCAACACGGTCGTCAAAAATTTCAACCATGACTTGGGCACCCTGTTCAAGATAATCTCTATGGCAGACCGCATTCACCACTGCTTCGCGCAGGGCCACCTCGGGAAGTTCCAGGATTTCTTTTCTGCGGGTGCTCTTGCTTGTGATTTCCCAACGCAGCTGCAAATGCTTTTTTAAAAAGAGTAACGCATCTTCAATATTTTCAAGAAGGTTGCCGGTTAATTCTTTGCGGTCCAGAATGTATGCTTTAGTGGTGCCTTTAAAAAGCGCGCAGATCACATTCACATGAAAGAGTCGCAGGCTGGGTTCTTTGGAAAAAAACAGGACACCGGTCTGGTTAAAATAAAATTGTCCGTCCTTAAAATCTCCTGCCCCGAGGTTGACAAGGAGATTTTCTGTATCTGTTTTTTGAGAGATTTTTGCCAACTGGAGAAAATGATTTAACCTAGTTTCATCAAGTATTTGTGTCCAGTTTAAATCCAGACGGAGCTGCTGATCAAAACGCACCCTTCCTTCAGCCTGGATAAAGGCGGTGATATCAAGAGTACTCATTTTCTGGGAATTGGCGCCGTTGCGAAGATAAAACCCTTTGTTACACCTGTGCGGCCTGTTGGAACCTTCAGGGATATGAATCACGGTTATCTTGTGCTGGGGAAGTTTTTCAATTTCAATGGCAACAGGTGGATCACAGGCTGCTGCCATGGTTTGGATTTGAGAAATAATTTTATTGGTAAACGCACAGCCGACAATTTTATTGTGATCATTTACACCAATGAAGATTCGACCGCCGGACGCATTGGCAAAGGCCACAAGTTCTTTGGGAAGGTCAGAATTGACATTCTGTTTGAATTCAAGGGAATAGCCTTCTCCCTCTTCAAGAACAAGTGCCAGTTCTTCTTCTGTGGTTTTGCGATATCTCATATGGTCTGCTTTAGCAAGTTGTTCATCGAATCCATAGCCTTTGTGTTGAATGACCTTATGACAGGAGCTTTCTTCATGTCAAGAAAACTCTATAAGTCTGATTATAAAATCATGTAGATTTTTCAACCCTCAAAAATTACAACTACTTGCGTTATGTTGCGAGTTACTCTATCTATTTGATTTTTATACAGATTTTGACCATGACCTTGGATTTCGATATCCTCTTTAATAACAATGCCTTACAAGCTTTTTACAAATTTGTAATAAAAACTCACAACATAACTGCGACTTTTTTAGGCACCCCGGCGCCAGCGAATTAAACCAATTTTAAAACATCAAGGAATATCATTTTTATTCCTCCTCTATCTTTTACAGAACTAAATATGTGGGGTGCTCCAGGCGGACACAGGGAGAATCATTGATTTTTAGCATAGATTGTGTCCACCATATAATAAGGGTAGCATGTGGATAAATCATTTAAAAGCGAATAATATGAATCAAATACAATTTTTAATTTTTGGTTTTAGAATCAGATGGAATTAACCCTGAATCACACAACATAATTAAACTCGCGACATAACTTGCAACTATTCATAACTTTTCAAATATTCAACCATTCAAATAGTATTCTTAAGATCCCTTTATTAAACCCACCTGCTAGTCGGAAAGATCTCTGTGTGAAATCTTTATCATGGACACAAATTAAAAATTGATTTTATCAGGGTTTTAATCAAGGGCCAGGGATCTCCGAACCTGTGTGAAAAATTCGCGTTGAGCAGTGTCTATTTTTTGTTGATTTTTTAAATTTGTTTT
>JAHJDU010000265.1 GCA_018812385.1 Pseudomonadota bacterium | reverse complement strand
CAGATATTGCCGGCCTTGCCGTCGCAGATCACCACCCCGAAATCCATATTCTCAAAAGCGGCCGACAGCTTGTTTTGTTCGATCTGCAACACCGATGTCAATTCCTTGGTCAGTATCGACATCTGCTCCCTATCGGTAACATCCCTGCCAACAGACACGATCCCTTCCACCATGCCGTTTTTCAGGATGACGTTGCTGTTGATTTCAGCCAAGATGCGTTGTCCGTCCTTTTTAACAAATGAATAGACCGTTGGTGGGACCTTTTCGCCGGACAGAAGTTTCAGGGTGTCGGAAACAGCCCTGTCCATGTCTTCCGGGGCCAGCAGATTCAGGTCAGGGAAAGGCTTACCCGCGAGTTCTTCCGCTGTATAACCGAAAAGACGCTCAACCGATGGAGAGATGTCAACAACTCTGAACTCCTGATCCAAAGAGTAGATCACATCGGACACATTTTCAAAATGGAGCCTATAGCGTTCTTCGCGGGATTTCAATTCCCTTGTCTGGGCCTGAACCTGCCGTTTCAATAAAAGGGTGAAAACCAGGATTGAAAGCAGCAGGAAGCTGCCCAATAACAGGCAATAGAGTATCCAGGTGGGTAGGATTTCTTTTTCTTCTCCCCCCAACAATTTTTTTAATTCCTGGTGATAAATGGAAACCTTGTCTGCTTTCATGGATTGAAGATGGGTATCAATGGCGGCCAGAAGGTCAAGATGCCTGCCCTTGGTGGCGGCAAAATGAAGTTTTAAAGGGCTGAACACGATGGAGGTCCGCTTGACCTTATGGAGATCTTCGTGGGTGATGCCGTAGAACTGACTGATGAGGGCAGCGGCTGCCCGGCCCTGATCCACGGCCAGGAAAGCTTCCTCATAACTCAGTGTCTCTACAAAGGTGCACGGGATATCAAATTGCTTGAATATTTTTGTTTCAATACCGCCCTGCATTGCCGCAATGGTTTTGTTTTCCAGATCCCCGATCTCGGTGATATCCTGGTTTTCATGGACATAGACCACTGTCCAGTTGGAAAGGACCTTTACCTGGTTGAAATCAAACCGGGCCTCCCGTTCGCTTGAATAAGCGATGTCCATCATCAGGTCAATTTCACCGCTTTCCAGCCGGTCCAGGCACTGCTGCCAGTTGCCGGGAACATAAATCAGGTTCCAGTTCTCCTTTGCAGCCATATCGTCGAGTATGACAACCCATAGACCTCCCGGCCGGCCTTTCTCATCAATAAAAACCTTGGGGGAATTCTCGTAAACCCCGACCCTGACTGATTTTTCAGCACACAGAATCATTTGAGGCCAAGTCATGGCCACAGCCAGAAAAACAAAAACAGTCCAGACCTGCCATTTTTTTTTCAGGGTCATATCATTTTCCTATTGATCTATCTGTTTTGATAATAGTTCTTTCTCTTTGTTGTGCCATGCAAACATGCCAGCAATGATCAGGAGAGTATGAGGAGATACCGGGGTCACAACAGATGGGACCCGAAGGTTGTAATTTTCCAATCTTATGCTTGCGCGGATGTTAACCCTATAGTAAACATATAGCAAGCAGTCAATTTTTTTACAGCAATTCTCGGTCATATATTTTTTTCAAGTTTGATTCACCTATTTTCGGCAATGGAGCATAACACCTTCAAGATTAGCAGCGTAATAATCAGGGGAATTGAAAAAAAATGTGGAAAAAGGCATTGATTGCACAATCCTGTTTGGTTAAACCATCTTTATTTTAGATCGGCCACCACATCTGGTATGGACAATATTTTTGTTTCAAATTCAAAATTCCATTATATGGGAGAGGCCAAAATCAAATTGAACAAGGCTCCATTAACGTTAATTGGAGATAAAGCGCCTCCTCTTATTAAAATTTTTATATCGAAAATCGCCCCCTATTAAATCCGTTCCTGCTTCTCGACAAGTTTGACTTTGTCATAAATTATTTGTCTACAATGCCTTAACAAATTTGAATTAATTAATCTATAGGTAAAACTACCTAAATTTTAAGAAAATCATATGTTTTTTTTCCGGGCTCATAAAAAAAGGGACAAAGGTAAGTAGATATCGGAATTACAATATATGGGAAAAAGCAAAAGCAAAAAAAACAAGACCCCATGAACCTTTATTGGAGAGTTCCTGTAATAGGTTGATACTGCATTCTCTCATTAATATTTTTTCACCATGCCCATAAATCGGGTGTGTGCCCCTTGAAATAAAATTGTAATCCCCAAGTAAATCACCTTGGGGATAGTTAAAATATTTTTTACCAGCCGGATGCTCACCCAGACTTGCAGGGATACCGCTTCAAATACTCCAGATTGTATCTGATCAAAGCCTCTCTAAGTTTTAAGTCCTGATTCTTTGTAAGTTTGCCAAAATCAGGCCGAATCAAGCTCCACATTAAAGGGGCTCCCCAACTTCCTTAGATTCCATTGCATTTCTGATATCCGTTCCCAACTCCAGCAATCTCACTTTCTGTGCGATGTACGTTCGACTTTTACCAACCTGTCGGGATAACTCCTTCTGGGTGATTTTCGTATCAAGCAGCTTCT
>JAHJDU010000264.1 GCA_018812385.1 Pseudomonadota bacterium | reverse complement strand
GGGTCAGGCTTGCTTTGTTGCGTTATTTGTCAAATAACGCAACAAAGCAAGCCTGACCCCATTTGTTTATTTAAGATAATAAATCTTGCACGATTTATACCAGATTTGCAAGTTTAAAGTAAGATTTGGACTGTCGGATTTAAATGTATTTTGAATACTGCTTTGCTAAAATCCCATTGAATGATATTCTTGGCAGAGCCTAAATACAAAAGGAGAAAATCAATGAATCAATGGTATTGTTCTGTTTGTCATACAAAATTAAACAGCGAAAAAAAACCGGACATTTGTGAGGTTTGTCATGCAGACGATAGAATGATCATGAATATGGAAGAGGTCCCCCAATCCCTTGAACAGGTCAGGGATTTGGCCAGGACAAAGCTCAAGGGAATCTGTGCTGCATATCCTTCATGTGACGGCAGTTTTGATAAAATCTGCCAGAGGGAGGCCTATGGAAAACCCATCGGGCTTGGCGGTGTAGGGCAGGGACTGTCTTTCAGGGCAAATTCACAAGCCCTTGCAGATATTCAGTTCAATATGTCCGTATTGGGTGATCATTTTGAGCCGGATACTTCCTGTTCTTTTCTTGGTATTGATCTTAACTTTCCAGTATTGGCTTCGTCTACAGCAGGTGCCCAAAAATATAATGATGCCCTGGATGAAACAATGTTCTGCACATCTGTATTAAAGGGATCAAAAGATGCAGGCACTATCGGGCTTCGTGGGGACACCTGGTTTTATACGCTTGAGGACAACCCGTCATTGAATGCCATGAAAGCCTGCAACGGTTATGGCATACCCATATTCAAGCCAAGGGCCCAGGATGTTTTGAAAAGACTCATTGAAAAAGCCGAAAGCTATGGCTGCAAAGCTGTTGGTATGGATCTGGATGGCTGTGGGTCAACCATTATGGCATTGCATGGGCAACCTGTGTTTAAAAAGAGCGTCAAGGATATTGAAGAATTGGTAAATTTCACATCCCTGCCCTTTATTGCCAAGGGTATCATGCTCCCGGACGAGGCACAGAAGTGTGCAGATGCAGGCGTTTCAGTCATTGCTGTATCCAACCATGGCGGCCGGGTCATGGATTCAACCCCGGGTGTTGCCACCATGCTGCCCAAGATCCGTGAGAAACTTGGGGATTCTGTTACTATTACAGCAGATGGCGGAGTGAGAACGGGGTATGACGTGTTGAAAATGCTGGCACTGGGCGCTGATGCCGTTCTTTTGGGAAGGGATATTATCAGGGCCGCAGTTGGTGCTGGATCACTTGGGGTGCAACTGCACCTTGAACATATTAAAAAAACCTTGAAAAAAGCCATGTTTATGACTGGAACAAAGAATGTTAAAATGGCAGATTCAAGAATATTATTCAAACAAAACTGAATATAAGGAGGAAAAATGGGAAAAGTTTTAATCGTATATGCATCACGGGCAAATGAGACACAAGCAATTGCAGAATTGGTTGCAGAGGGTATCCGCATCTCAGGACACGAGGCTGATGTGAAAAAAACAAGCCAGATTAAGAGTGAAGACGATTTAAAAGGATATGATGGATATGCATTTGGGTCTGCAACCTATCATGGTGAAATGATTACATCCATGAAACAGATTTTGTTTATAGCAGAAAGAGCCGAGCTTAAAGATAAGCCAGGCGGCGCTTTTGGTGCCTATGGCTGGAGCGGAGAGGCACCTCGAAGGATTTTTGAGACAATGGAGCATATTTATGGGATGAAAATGGTCTCAGGCCCTTTGATGCTTAAGGCAAGCTGGGTGGGAGGCGGCATCAAGGCTGCCCAGGACTATGGAAAGAGTATTACAGCAATGATTTAAGGATATTCCTCTAAGATTTTTCTGGAAAAATCGTTTTAAATAGAATATAAGAAATTAAAAACTCAAATTTGATTTTGTTTGTCTGAATTTTACTTTGTCTTGGTCAATAAGAACAATTAATTTAATATAAAAAAGGAGAGATGAAATGGCTGAAAAACTTGGTATTTATAAATGTAGCAAATGTGGCAATATCGTACAGGTCCTTCATGGAGAACAACCGTTGGTGGTGTGTTGTGGACAAGACATGGATCTTCTGGCTGAAAATAAAGTAGATGCAGCACTGGAAAAACATGTGCCTGTGATTGAAAAAGTTGATGGGGGATATTTAGTAAAGATCGGCAGTGTTGCACATCCCATGGGCGATGCTCACTGGATTGAGTGGATTGAACTTGTTAGTTGTGACGGAAACTATGTGCAGAGAATGATGCTGACACCAACAAGTAAGCCTGAAGCCACATTTAAAACTGATTCCAATGAGGTCGTTGCAAGAGCCTATTGCAATCTCCATAGTCTTTGGAAATCATAACAAATAAAATGGGATCAGGCTTTCCTTACTAGGCCAATAACGACAATAAGGAAAGCCTGACCCCGTTTATTATTCCATCAATTTTCCTGCAAGAACCCTGATATGGCTCATTTCTTCCTTAATAATATCATTAATCTTTGATTGTCCAAGTTTTGCAGAAACCAGTTCTTTCATTCCAAGATAAAAGGCAATGGAATCTTTTTCTGCCTGGATAGCTGTGCTCAATATTCCTTTAAAGCTGTTGTCAGGCTGTTCTTTTTTAAAAAAGACCCGGGTATCAGCAAGCGCTTTCAGGTAAAGGGCATTTTCATCATCAGGATCAAAGGTGGTGGAAAATGATTCTTCATCTTTTAATTCTTTCTGCATATTGGCAAAGGTTATTTCATGATGGTCTTCCATCCTGGCCAATTCAAGAAGAAATTGTTTGTGTTCCTCTTTTTCCACCTGTTTTGCAGCATCCCGGTAAAATATCGCACCATTTTGTTCAATTTTTATAGCAATTTCAAAAATATCATTTGCGTTAAACTCGTTAGCCATCTTTCCCTCCGGTTAAAATTTTCTCCCGCCTTGTACTCGGCTCGCAGAAGAGCGTATGCTCACAAAAATTTTCAGGTTTTCGTTCAACCATTATTTGCATCAGACAATTTTTGCTTTAATGTTTTGGCTATTTTTACGCCCAGATCAAAACATTTATTCAGATCATCTTCATCCGGAACATATTGAACTTTAATGCCATCGTCAATAATATCCAGTTTCATTTCAGAAAATTCCTTGTTCAGGATTTTTACAGCTTCGCCGCTCCATCCATAAGAACCAAAGGCAGCTGCAATTTTATTTTGGGGCCGCAGACCTTTGATATATGTCATGACGTCTGCAATAACAGGGAAAATGCCATTATTGAGAGTCGGAGAACCTACAGCAATTGCCCCGGCATCAATAATTTCTGTCATAATGTCGCTTCTATGCCATTTCCGGGTATTCATGAGCCTTACAGCAACATCTTCCGACTCAATGCCACTGGTAATGGATCGGGCCATCTTGGTAGTGCTGTCCCACATGGAGTCAAAGATGATAACTACCTTTTTTGTCGGCTCCTGCCTGGACCATTTATCATAGAGTTCAATTATTTTGGACGGGTTATCCCGCCAGAGAATACCATGATCCGGGCAGATCATATTGATCTTCAGATTCATTTTTGCAACATCTTTTAAAAGAGTCTGTACCTTTGGTGAAAAGTGAAGAAGGATATTGGCATAATACTTTCGAGCATGTGGGATGATTTCATCACCGATTTCGTCATCAAAGAATTTGTCACCGCTATAGTGCTGCCCAAAGGCATCACTGGAAAACAGGATGGCATCTTCCACAAGATAGGTGAACATACTGTCCGGCCAGTGAAGCATTTTTGTCTCAAGAAAAGAAAAGGTTCTATTTCCGACTTTAAGCGTATCGCCGGTTCCCACAACCTGGAAATTAAAGTCCTGGTTAAAATGGCTTTTCAGGTTTATCGCCCCCATCTTTGAACAATAGAGGGGTTTGTCTTTCCCGATTATCTGCATCAGTTTGGGGATGGTTCCGGAGTGATCCATTTCTGTATGGTTACTGATGACGATGTCAATATCTTTTGGGTCAATAATTTTGCTGATATTGGACAAAAATTCATCTGAAAATTTTTCTTTTACTGTATCAATGAGAATATTTTTTTCGCCAAGTATTAAAAATGCATTATAGGTTGTACCTTCATAGGTGGAATAACCATGAAAATCCCTGATATCCCAGTCACGGCACCCGACAGAATAGATCCCATCCGCTATTTCAATGGGTTTATACATTTATTGTTTCCTCCCTTAATTACAATTAATTGATTTAAATAATTTACTAAAACTATTTTAGTGTTTTCAAATTAATGCAAAGAGTGTGCCTTAAAATCTTAAGTTTGTTCCCTGATAAAAAGGGTTTTAACTTGAAGTTTATTATTATATTATAAGATACATAAAATCAATGGATCATTTATTGAATTGAGTAAAATATGAGTCATAATGTTTATATAAAAAGAACAAAAATTAATGCCCCTGTTGAAACACTTTTTGCCTGGCATGCAAGGGACGGAGCCATATCAAGACTGACACCACCATGGGCTCCTTTGAAAATGATCTCCCGTAGCGGCCCTGGGATTCAAAAAGGAGTAAAAGTAGCCTTCCGAATAAGTATTTTTAAGATACCCATGATCTGGGAGGCTGAGCATATAGATTATCAGGAAAACAAAGAGTTTAAAGACCGGCAGGTAAAAGGCCCGTTTTCCAAATGGGAACATACCCACAGGTTTATAGCGGATGGCAAAGAAAATTCAATCATGGAAGATAAGGTTGAGTTTGAACTGCCGTTTGGATTTTTAAGCCGGCCATTTTATGGATTTGCCAGAAAAGAATTTGATCGAATGTTCAGCTACAGGCACAGGGTGCTTAAATATGATCTTGAACATCATGTGGATACATTTAAAAAGACAAGAATTCTTATTTCCGGTGCCAGTGGAACCATAGGAAGTGTTTTGGTTCCTTTCTTGCGAACCTGCGGCCATGAGGTGATCCGACTGGTACGAAAAAAGGAGAATCTTTTAAAGGATGAATTTTTCTGGGATCCCTATAAAGGTATTCTTGACCTTGAAAAAGCAGAGCCCATTGATGCTGTCATTAATTTAAACGGGGTTGATATCTCAAGGGGAAGATGGACTAAAAAGCAAAAACAACAGATTCTTGACTCCAGAACGATTCCAACCCGGCTGCTTGTGGAGAAAATGAAAGATCTTGATCATAAACCCGGGGTCTTTATTTCATTTTCTGCAATCGGCTTTTATGGTGAAAAAGGAGATAAGAGCTTAAGCGAAACCGATGATATGGGAGATTGTTTTATTTCCAGGGTTTGCAGGCAATGGGAAGATGCCTCCATGGATGCTCAAAAGGCAGGGATCAGAACCATTCAGCTCAGGACGGGAGTGGTACTTACCCCGGCAGGCGGTGCCCTGGCAAGAATGGAACTGCCATTTAAAACAGGCTGTGGTGTAAGACTCTCCCATGGCAGACAATATATGAGCTGGATAAGTATGGATGATGCAATATCAGGCATCTTATACATATTGAATCATGATAGAATCAAGGGGCCTGTAAACCTGACCGCTCCAAATCCTGTCACCAATAAGAGATTTTCAAAAACATTGGCCAGTATCTTTTCAAAAAAAGTGTTTTTCGTCATCCCCAGATTTGTGGCTTTGGCTTTGTGGGGGGAAATGGGAAAAGAAACCCTTTTGGCCAGTGCCCGGGTGAGGCCTGAAAAGCTTTTGGACAATGGATTCTTGTTTCAGCATGAAACGCTTTTTTCTGCGCTGAAAGATATGCTTGGCAGATAGGGTCTATGATTATAAAATGAAAAATAATGAATATAAATAACCCAGGTAAACCTAAGATGAATATTAAATTAAAAATCCTCTTTTCTGTTTTAATGATTACAGCCCTTGTTTTTGGGTTCATTCATGTTTATTTCCCGGCTGACAATTATAGTTTTGAAAGACTTCATATTTTTCTTTTTAACCTTTGTACCGGGGGAACCATCCTTTTATATTACACCCAGGGCAGTGTGAAAGTATCCAAAACTATCATTTTTTTCTTCCTGGGCTCATTAATTTATGCATTTTCAGCCTTTTTTAAAATCTATCCCATAACCATTCTTGTCTCAGTTCCGCTGTTTGTGCTGGTGGAAAAAATTCGCATTCAAAAATTCTCTTTGTTCCCCATACTTTTTTTCAAATTTAAAGAACCAGTATCAGAAAAGTTTCACCAGGCATCTTTGTTATGCCTTTCTATTGGGATTGTCATGGCAAGCCTGGTTATTTTAAACAATGAATATTTCAAGTTTGTGACCATGGAAAAATTGACTCTGAACACATTTTTCCTGGGGTTTTCTTTCCCCTTGTCCCTGATCACACTCTCTCTTGTTTTTTCCATGCTTAAAAAGATAGAAGTTTCATCAGCCAAGCTAGTTATGGAAGTTTGTTTCTGGACCATTACCCTGGGTGTGGTCATCTTTTTTATTTTTATTTTATTTGAAAAATTTATTCCCCAGATTTTTGTTACCTTTGCACTTTTCATGGCTGTTGTTACCGTGTTTTATCTTTATTCAAAATTTGCAGATAAAATTCAGCAGAAACTTTTTTTAACTTCAGGTATTGGATTTTTGATTTTGACTGCTATTTCCGGAATTGCATACATATTCATACAGATGTCTGAAGGTTATGATCCCCAAAAAATAAAATGGCTGCTTCACATGCATGTGTTTGCCTCGTTATATGGCTGGAATCTTTGCGGCTTGTCCGTTATCTGCAGGTTTGATGATTTTCCCATAAAACTGCACTCTCCAACAGTGATTTTTAT
>JAHJDU010000023.1 GCA_018812385.1 Pseudomonadota bacterium | reverse complement strand
GTTATCAACGGGAACATCCGCCTCTATCATAAATAATCCCACGGCTCCACCAAGGGTGTAACCATAAGAGCCGGATCTGACATAGCCCGCAGCTTTTCCATTTCTGCTGACAACTTCAGCGTAGAAAATCAAGGGTTCCGGATCTTTCACCATCACCTGGGCCAGCCGTCTTGTCATCTTGCCTTCGGCCTTTTTCTTCATACAGGCCTCTTTGCCGATAAATCCTGAGGGTTTGTCTAATTTAATGGTAAAGCCCAATCCGGTTTCATAAGGATCATCCATATTGTCCATGTCATGGCCATAATCCCGGTAGCCTTTTTCCATTCTCAAAGAGCCAAGCGCTTTGAGACCTGCATGGAACAGGTTGAATTTTTTTCCGGCTTCAACAATCGTATCATACACATGGAGCGCCTGTTCAGTCGGGATATAGAGTTCATATCCCAGTTCACCCAGATAGGTCATCCTAATGCAGATTGCCCGTCCATATCCGATGGCAATCTCCTGCACATGCCGATAGGGGAAAGCCTCATTTGAAACATCTGCAGCCGTGATGGCCTGCAGCAGCTCACGGGATTTGGGTCCCTGAAGGTTTAATTGTGCATAGGCTGATGTCATATCTGTAACAAAGGCATGGGCATCCGCTGGAATATTCCGCTTTAACCAGGTCTCAGCGTGTCGGTGCATGGTATCGGTAACCACAACCAGAAATTTTTCCGGTGCAAGCTTTGCAACAGTAAGATCGGCTTCAAGTTTTCCATCCTCATTCAGCCAGGGTGTGTAAGTAATCTGGTTAAGTTTGCCGTCAACCTCGTTTGCTGAAATATAGTTCAACACTTTGCCTGCATCCCGACCCTGCACGTAAAATTTTGACATAAAAGACATGTCCATGATGATCACATTCTCACGGGCTGCCTTGTGTTCTGCTTCCCAATATGCAAACCAGTGATCTTTGCCCCAGGACAGGTTATCAATTTTCGCTTCTTTGCCTTTTGGTGCAAACCAGTCTGCACCTTCCCATCCGCTGACATCTTTAAAATAAGCGCCCTGATCCTTCAGGCGATCATATATCGCAGATTTTTTAGCCCCTCTGGCCGTAATCATGGATTTGTACGGGTAATGGCATTTATACACTGTACCAAGGGATTCAACAGTTCTATGTTTTCTATACTCAGGGTTGTTCTGATAGGTGTGCAGACGATCAATATTAAAGCCGGTAATATCGACATCGGGTTTTCCATTCATGATCCAATGGGCCATCATCTTTCCTAAACCCGGGCCCATGATAATGCCGACAGAATTTAATCCGGCCGTCACAAAATAATTTTTCAGCTCAGGTGCCTCACCAATGATGGCCGAAAGATCAGCCGTAAAACTTTCCGGGCCGCAGAAAAATTTCTTAATACCCAGTTCTTTGGTGATGGGCACCCTTGACATGGCTTTTTCCAAAAAGGGTCCCATTCGATCCCAGTCCGGCTCAATCTCACCAAAGGAAAAGTTATCAGGAACCTTTTTGATTTTCCACGGAGCACATACGGGTTCAAAAAGGCCGATCATAAGACCGCCCACCTCTTCCCGATAATATCCATAGTGAGACGGGTCTTCGAGTACGGGCATATTTTTCGGGATATTGTCGATCTCTTCTGTGATCAGATAATAATGTTCGGCTGCCTGATTGGGGATATTAATTCCGTCAACCTCTCCGATCTGCCGGGCCCACATACCGGCACAATTGACGACAACATCAGCCAAAATATCTCCTTGGTCGGTTTTTACACCGGCAACTGCGCCATTTTTTTTGATAACACGGGTTACAGAAACCCCTTCAATGATATTGACCCCCTGATTCCGAGCACCCTTGGCCAGGGCAATGGTGGCGTCCACAGGATTGACACGCCCGTCCTCTTTAACATAGAAGCCTGCAAGCAGATCATCCACATGGGCCAGAGGAAACAGATCCTTGATCTCTTTTGGTGAAATTTCATTCACATCAATCCCGCAATATCGATTAAATGCCGACACACGACGATATTCTTCCAACCTATCTTTGTTGCTTGCCGCTTCAATAAAACCAACGGGTTTAAAACCCGTTGATAATCCTGTCTCAGCTTCCAGGCGGTTATAAAGATCCCGGCCATAAAGACGCATCTCACACGCTGTTTCAGATAAAGAACCAAATGTCACCATCAGGCCTGCGGCATGCCAGGTTGTTCCCGAGGTCAATTCATCCCGCTCTAAAAGCACCACGTCTTTGCAGCCCATATGGCCCAGATGGTAGGCAATAGAACAGCCGATGATACCGCCGCCGATGATGACGACATTTGCGTGTTTGGGCAAATTCATATTCTTTTTTTTCATTGGTTTTTAGCTTCCAATTATTAATCAATTTTCAAAACCGGGAAGAATCCTGACCGCACCCTTGTCTGCTGAACTTGCAAAATATGCATAGGCCTTGAGTGATTCAGGTACATGACGGACCCTGTCAGGTCGAAAGGCATTTGAACCTTTGGACTCCTCAATCTTGCGACGTTCTGACAGCTCTTCGTTAGAGACACACAGATTGATTTTCCTTTCGGAAATACTGATTTCAATTTCATCACCATCCATGATCAAAGCAATCGCACCTTTAGAAGCGGCCTCAGGTGAGACATGACCGACAGACAGGCCTGAAGAGCCGCCGGAGAATCT
>JAHJDU010000263.1 GCA_018812385.1 Pseudomonadota bacterium | reverse complement strand
TTCTTTTAAATTCTTTTTTACTCATTGAAAAATTCTTTTTAATCTCTTCTGGAGAGCTTTTATCATGACATGGTACAAAACCACCCGCTTCTTTTAAAATGGTTACGATGGTGTCCCCAGATTCTTTTACAGAATCATAACCCGGTTTTTTTAAAGTAAGATCAATTTTTTTGTCTTCACGAATTCTCATGATATAACCCGTGCAGGTATTTCCTGCCTTTAAGTCCCGATAGGTTTCGTTTATATATAACATACCAAAGTATCTGTTATTTATTATGGCCATAATACCAATCTTGGTAATGGAGTGAATAAGAAGATCTACTTTCTGGCCCACCTTAAGATCCTTAATATCTTTATCATAATGCATGGATATTTTTGTAGTGCCAAAGACTCTGCCCGTCTTGTCATCCAAACAGATTTTTGTGAGATATTTTTTCCCGGGAACCATTCTATCCTGCTGCTCACTTTTGGGTACCAGCAAGTCTTTTTCAAGCCCCCAGTCCATAAATGTTCCAAATGATGTAACATCTTTTGCTTTAAGGAAAACAAAATCTCCAAGAATTCCATTGGGCTCTAAAGTTGTTGCAACAGGTCGGTCTTCAGAGTCAGTATATACAAACACCTTAAGTGTATCACCTATATTTACATCTTCTGAAACGTATTTTTGAGGAAGTAAAATCCTGTCTTCTTCGGATTGTAAATATAAACCAAAATCAACTCTTTTTTCCACAATCAGATCATTATATCTTCCAATTTTAAGCATGTTTTTCCTATGTTATTTCTAATAAAAAATCCCGGTCAATGGTAATGGAGCTGTCCTGGTTGGTCATCGTCAGGAACGCTCCATATTCTTGAGGACCTCTTTTACCTGGTTGCCGTCGGCAAGCTTTCCAAAATGTTTCATAATAGTTCCCATGGCCTGCATGGGACTGTTGAACAAGGAGAGGTCGACGTTGTCTCTGGTCCATTGGTCGATCTGTTCGGAAGTAGCCATCTTTGGAAGATATAAGTTCAGCAGCTCCAGGTAGTCTGAGGTGGTTTCTTTCTTAAACTCCAGAACGGTCTTTTCCGATTTAACAAATGTGCGGATAATGTTAAGGAGGTCATCATCCGTTATTTCTTCCGGCTTCTTTACCCGGGTGGTCTTTTTTCCGCTCTCCAGGGTAATGGGGACGGTGAGGCTGGGAAAGTCTCCCATGATGAGCCGCATGGTGTCCCGAACGCCAGTATCCTTTTTAATCATTGCGCTTTTCATATCCTGGCGGATCTTATCGTAGAGGGAGATCCCTAAAGCTTTGTCCCATCCATATTCATTTTTTATGCCTGACATTGGCGTTATCTCTCCTTTTATGGTCATTAGCATTCAGCATTATTTTACTTGTGACCTTGAGGTTCCTTGTGACCTGAAGGTTATACTTCCTTCAATACCTTGACGGACATTTTATCAACAAGATGCTTAGTTTTTTCTCTATATGCAAGCATATGTGGTGCTGTTAAATGTGCCTTTAAATCCTCCAGGGTGTCCCACTTCTCGATTATTGTGACACCATTAATATTCAACTCCTGAGGGGGCAGGCCTGTAGGGACATCAATGGTTGGCACATACTCTATACATCCCTTTTCTTCAAGAACCTTTGGAATATTGGATTTAAAAATCTCAACAAATTCTGACAAATGGCCTTCTTTAATTTGTATTGATGCAATTACGTTTATCATTTCATAATCTCCTTATTTGTATTGATATTAGAGCCATTTTATTCTCTTGAATATGGCGATAATCATAACGGCGATGATGATCAGTCCAAAGGTTACGATTAAAAAGGCCCATTTATTCTCTGCACCGGGAATCCCGCTGACATTGATTCCGAGCAGGCCTGTCAAAAGGGTTAATGGTAAAAATATAGCTGTAATAATTGAGAGAATATAAATTGCCTTATTCATCTGGTTTGAAATCCTGCTTTTGATTTCTTCCTGGGAGATAAGAGCCCTGTCCCTTGCAGATTCAATATCCTGAACAAACCGTGCGGTTCGTTCAGCCACTTCCCTGATGCGAGTCCGGTCAGAATCCTGGATCCAGTCAATCCGATCTGTTATCAGTTTTGAAAGCGCATCCCTTTGAGGGGCAATGTATCGCCTCAAATGAATTGCTGACCTTCGGATATCTGAAATTTTCGTTTGAAGCTCTAAAGGATCTGCAGTTTCAACATTCTCTTCCATTTCATCAGTACAATCATCAAGATCCAGAATCACTTCGCCCATCCGGTCAGTTATTCTTTCCAAAAGGGTTGTCAAAAAATCCCCTTTTGTTTTTGGCCCGTGTCCAGATAGCAGCAATTCTTTGATTTCCTGGGATACCAAAACACGTCGATAGCGGGTTGTAACGATGAAATTCTCCCCAAAAAGCATTCTGATGGCCACCATGTCCTCAGGGTCCTGATCTGGATTGTGGTTAACAGCACGAAGAATTATCATCATGCCATCTTCTGTCACAACACTTCTGGGCCTTGTGCTCTCATCTGAAAGAGCCTCACAGGTGATGGGGTTTAAATTAAAGGTTTTTTCAAGCCAGCCCATGGCATCCTGATGGTTGGAATCAAGATGAATCCAAAGAAGGTCATGATCAGATTGCCAGTTTTGAATATCTTCCAATGAAAAGGGTGAACCTTTCCCATTGCCATGAATCAGGCAGGCATGAATCAGGATGCTGTGGTCAATCACTGGATTACTCCGGGTTTGCTCATAATATGAAGATCTCTCTGTGGAAAGGGTATAACCACATTGTGTGCCTTAAAAAGTCTGTCAATTTCATACCTCAGGTTGCTTTCCGCTTCGACAAAGTTATCAATGTCTGACCAGAATCTCAACCGAAAATCAAGAGAGCTGTCCCCAAAGTCAATAAACTGCACCCGGGGTTTGTGCGGGTACTCATATACCTCCTTGACGGAGTCTGCGGCCTGTAGTAATAGTTTTTTTACAAGTTTTGTATCTGATCCGTATGCCACGCCGACCATAAGAT
>JAHJDU010000262.1 GCA_018812385.1 Pseudomonadota bacterium | reverse complement strand
ATAAATAATTAGTTTTATTATAAATAATATATTGTTTGCACCGAGTCTTTCTATCACAGTTTAATGAAAATTAACAGAACTCTTCTTTAATTTTTGAATCAATCTGATCATTTTCCAATTCCACTCTTAATGATGGAGATCATGACTGGATCGAGACGCTATCCAAGTGCAAATTTTTTATTCTTGCCATTTTTTTATTCTTGCCATATAGAAACAAGTCAGACAAATTTCTCATTTTTAAGAAAGGAGACAAATATGCCAGGCTTACTTCCAAATGTTGACCCTGATGGGCTTCTTGAATATTCAGTGGTTTTCACAGACCGCTCCCTTAACCATATGTCTCAGTCATTCCAAGGAGTGATGAAGGATATTTCCAGCACGTTTAAGAAAGTGTATAAAGCCAAAGCCGTTGTAGTCGTTCCAGGTGGCGGCACCTATGCCATGGAAGCTGTGGCACGGCAATTTGCTACGGGAAAAAAATGTCTTGTTATTCGAAACGGCTGGTTTAGTTATCGCTGGACCCAGATTTTTGATATGGGTGATATACCTTCCGAATCCATTGTATTAAAGGCTCGTCCAGTCGATGCCAGCAAGCATGCTGCTTTTGAGCCTGCTCCAATCAAAGAAGTGGTAGCAACGATCAAGGCAGAAAAACCAGAAATCGTCTTTGCCCCCCATGTTGAAACTTCATCAGGCATTATGCTGCCTGATGATTACCTTCAGGCAGTGGCAGATGCCGTACATTCAATCGGCAGCCTATTTGTTTTAGACTGCGTTGCCTCGGGGACAATCTGGGTGGACATGGAAAAAAGTGGTATTGATATCCTTATAACTGCTCCGCAAAAAGGGTGGAGCGGCTCACCCTGCAGCGGTTTAGTGATGCTAAGTCCTGATGCGCGAGAAAGAATAGAATCTACTGTCAGTACCAGTTATGCATGCGATTTGCTCAAGTGGTTTAAAATCATGGAGGCATATGAGAACGGGGGACATGCTTATCACGCAACAATGCCCACAGATGCCCTCAGAGGTTTCCGGAATGTTATGAAAGAAACAGAAAGCTACGGTTTTGACCAGGCCCGGGCACAGCAACAAGAGCTTGGTGACAAAGTCAAGGCACTGCTCAAAAGCAAAGGCATCAAAATTGTGGCGGCAGAGGGATTCCAGGCCCCGGGTGTTATTGTTTGCTACACAGAAGATGTCGGTATACATACTGGTAAAAAATTTTTAGATATAGGAATACAGACAGCTGCCGGGGTTCCATTATTATGTGATGAACCAGAAGATTTCAAAACCTTTCGAATTGGGTTATTCGGCCTGGACAAATTGCAAAATATCGATCGCACGGTCAAAAATCTTGACGAGGCTTTAAGCCAGGTACTATAGACTAATTAAAGAGGTACAAACTATGAAAAAGAGAATGCAGACTATAGACGGAAACACAGCAGCAACCCATGTGGCCTATGCCATGAGTGAAGTTGCCACCATATATCCCATCACGCCTTCAAGCCCCCTGGGTGAAATTGCAGACAATTGGGCCTCAAAAGGCAGAAAAAATATATTCGGTCAGGTGTTGAACATAA
Source organism: Pseudomonadota bacterium (assembly GCA_018812385.1). Taxonomy (GTDB): domain Bacteria; phylum Desulfobacterota; class Desulfobacteria; order Desulfobacterales; family Desulfobacteraceae; genus Desulfobacula. Next base: position 9,192 of record JAHJDU010000262.1, on the reverse strand, counting down.
AACAGATGCAGTCAGAAGCAGGGGCTGCAGGGGCTGTTCACGGTTCCCTTGCTGCAGGAGCCCTTACAACAACCTTTACAGCATCCCAGGGACTCTTACTCAAGATACCCAATATGTATAAAATTGCCGGAGAGCTTCTGCCCTGTGTTTTCCATGTGACTGCACGTTCTCTTTCTGCACACGCGCTTTCCATTTTTGGCGATCATCAGGATGTCATGGCTGCCCGTCAGACTGGTTTTGCCATGTTATCCTCCAACTCAATCCAGGAAGCCCAGGACATTGCCCTGGTTGCCCACCTTGCCACCATTGAAGCCCGGGTGCCTTTCATGCATTTCTATGATGGGTTCAGAACTTCCCATGAAATCCAGAAAATTGAAATGATTGACTATGAAGACATGGCACGCCTGTTTAATTATGATGCCTTTAACGAATTTAAAAGCCGTTCCATAAATCCGGAACACCCTGATACCAGAGGAACGGCCCAGAACCCGGATATATATTTCCAGGGCAGGGAAGCTGTTAATTCATATTATCTTAAAATTCCAGGCATTGTAAAAGAGTATATGAAAAAAATTGGCAAGCTGACTGGTCGGGAATATAATCTGTTTGATTATGTGGGAGATCCTGAAGCTGACCGGGTGATTGTTGCCATGGGTTCCGGCTGTGAAGCCATTGAAGAATCCATTAACCAGCTCAATACCCAGGGCGAGAGGCTTGGACTTATCAAAGTACGTCTTTACAGACCTTTTGACAGGGAAAGCTTTTTCAGGGCTGTTCCAGCAACTGTTGAGACACTTACAGTTCTTGACAGGACCAAGGAGCCGGGCGCCCTTGGCGAACCTCTTTATACTGATGTTTGCACAGCATTCATGGAATATGGAGAACGGCCTAAAATTGTTGGTGGAAGATATGGTTTGTCTTCCAAGGAATTTAATCCAAATATGATTAAAGCTGTTTTTGACAACATGAAATCCCTCCAGCCGAAAAATCATTTTACAGTGGGAATTATCGACGATGTCACCCATACATCCCTTGAGGTTCAAACGGGTTTCCACCCGGCACCTGAAGGAACCATTGCCGCCAAATTCTGGGGCCTTGGAGCTGATGGAACCGTTGGCGCAAACCAGAGTGCCATTGCCATTATAGGTGACAATACAGATAAATATGCCCAGGGATATTTTGCCTATGATTCAAAGAAATCAGGGGGGCTGACCGTATCCCATTTAAGATTCGGCGATGTACCCATCCAGTCAACCTACCAGATTGACAATTCTGATTTTATCGCCTGTCATAAACCCAATTATGTGGAGCTTTATGATGTCCTAAAGGGAATTAAAGAAGGGGGAACCTTTCTTCTCAATTCACCCTGGTCTGTTAAAGACATGGAAAATCATATTCCCGGTGATGTCAGAAAAGCCATTTATGATAAAAAACTCAAGTTTTTTAATATTGATGCCGTTAAAATTGCCGGTGAAGTGGGTCTGGGCGGCCGTATCAATATGATCATGCAGACCTGTTTTTTTAGCCTTGCCAATGTTCTTCCCGTTGAAAAAGCCATCAGCCTTTTAAAGGAAGATATAAAAGCCAAGTTTGGCAAAAAGGGTGAAAAAATTGTTTCAATGAATATTGAAGCCGTTGATAAAACCCTTGGTAACCTTGTTGAAGTCAAGATTCCTAAAGCATGGAAAGATGGTGTAAGAGAAGAAAAGGCAGTTGAAGCTGCCACCCCGTTTGTGGATAATGTCATGAAAAAAATCAATGCCCAGGGCGGAGATGATCTTCCCGTCAGTGCATTTTCACCAGATGGTGTTTTTGAACAGGGAACCACCCAGTATGAAAAACGCGGGGTTGCCATTGATGTACCGGAATGGATTCCTGAAAATTGCATTCAGTGTAACCAGTGTGCCTTTGTCTGCCCCCATGCAGCGATTATACCCATCGTTGCCACAGATAAGGAACTTGGCAATGCGCCTGAAAATTTTGTTACAATTGAGGGCAAAGGAAAGGGAATGGAGGCGTATAAGTTCAGAATCCAGGTTAATCCTCTGGATTGCCAGGGCTGTGGGAATTGTGCAGATATCTGTCCTTCCAAAACCATTGCCCTTGAGATGAAGCCTTTGGCCAGCCAGGTTGAAACCCAGGTGGCTAACCATAAATTTTCTAAAACTATCCCATTTAAAACCGATATACTCAAAAGAGATACTGTTAAGGGAAGCCAGCTTTTTCAGCCCCTTCTAGAGTTCTCCGGCGCATGTGCAGGCTGTGGTGAAACACCCTATGCAAAACTTTTAACCCAGCTTTTTGGCGAAAGAATGACCATTGCCAATGCCACGGGATGTTCATCCATCTGGGGTGGATCTGCCCCGGCAATTCCATACTGCACCAATTCAGATGGGGAAGGTCCGGCATGGGCAAGCTCTTTGTTTGAAGATGCGGCAGAATACGGGTATGGCATGATGCTGGCAACCCAGACCCGTAGAAAAACCCTGGCAGCAAAAATTGAACAAGCCCTTGAAACCCGGATATCCCCGGAAGTAAAAGATGCGTTAAAAGGCTGGATAGCAGGAAAAGATGATGCAGGCGAGTCTAAAAAATATTCTTTTGCATTAAAAACATTACTAAAGGATGAAACCCGCGGCATTTTAAAAGAGATTTACAATGAAAAAGATATATTTGTGAAAAAATCCCATTGGGTCTTTGGCGGTGACGGCTGGGCCTATGATATTGGGTTCGGCGGCCTGGATCATGTCCTTGCCTCGGGAGAAGATATCAATATTCTGGTTATGGATACGGAAGTTTATTCCAATACAGGCGGACAGTCTTCCAAGGCAACGCCCACTGGCGCCATTGCAAAATATGCTGCCACGGGTAAAAAAATCGGTAAAAAAGACCTTGGCCGGATGATGATGAGTTATGGGTATGTCTATGTTGCATCCATTTCCATGGGGGCAAACAAGAACCAGACCCTGAAAGCCTTTCTTGAGGCTGAAAAATATCCAGGGCCATCTTTGATCATATGTTATGCCCCGTGTATCAACCAGGGGATCAGAAAAGGCATGGGAAAATCCCAGTTTGAAGGGAAACTGGCAGTTGAATCCGGTTATTGGCCCCTCTACAGGTATAACCCTGAGTTGATTAAAGAAGGTAAGAACCCCTTTGTTCTTGATTCAAAAGCACCGGATGGCACCATACAGGAATTTCTTAGCGGTGAAACAAGGTTTGCTGCCCTTGAAAAGAGTTTGCCTGAAGAATCAAAACGGCTGAGGGCTAAAATTGAAGAAGAAGTAACAAATAAATACACCATGTTTAAAATGATGGCCCAGATCGACAAAGAAGAAAAATAACTTTACTAAAGATCTTTGTTTGTATATTGTTCCAAAGAATTTTGTTGAATGGTTATTTAAACAGGAAGAAGACATGAGAATATGCCGGAGCCGGAAAAGGGCTTATACAAAAAGAACTATTTTTATACTCTTTACTGCCGCCATTCTTTTTAATTGCTGCTTAAACATAGTTGCAGCTTCAAATTCAGATAAAAACACCAATACGTCCCTTTCAATCATCCTGCCCGACATTCAAGTTGTAAAAGGGATGGTGAAAAGGGGCGATACTATATCTTCTTTACTCAATAAATATCTTCCACTAAAAACCATATACGAGATAAGCAGACGCAGTTCAGATATTTTTCCCTTTACACGTATCAGAGAAGGCCGGCCGTATAAAATTATTTTGCAGGAGAATCACCTGGTTGGTTTTGAATATGAAATCAATAAGAAAGACAGGCTGGTTGTTCAAAAAGAAAAAGACATATTCTCCATCAACCAAATGCCGATCCAATATGATGTAGATCTTGAGGTGGTATCTTCTACCATTACATCCACCCTGTTTGAGGCAGTAAGAAAATCAGGGGAATTAAATGAATTGGCACAAAAAATGTCTGATATTTTTGCCTGGGACATTGACTTTCTCCGGCATCTCCAAGCCGGAGACCAGTTCAAGGTTCTTGTGGAAAAACGATATCGGGATGGTACACTTTCAGGGTATGGTAAGATTCATGCCGCTTTTTTTACCAATAACGGCACTCTTTTTAAAGCCTTTTTGCATACAACCCCAAATGGGGTGTCCAGATATTATGATGAGAAAGGGAAATCACTTCAAAAGGCATTTTTAAAAGCACCTCTCGCGTTTTCACGAATTTCATCCAAATTTACCCAAAAAAGACTTCATCCTATTTTTAAAGAGTATCGGTCTCATCCTGGAGTGGATTATGCAGCCCCCAAAGGCACACCCATAAAAACAGTGGGGGATGGGGTCATCACGGAAATCGGCTACAACAGAGGGGGCATGGGGAACTATATTCATATTCGTCATTATAATGGATATACTACGAGTTATAATCACATGTCTAAATTTGCCCGGGGCATGAAAAAAAATAAAAAAGTATTTCAGGGAGATGTAATCGGATATGTGGGAATGACAGGGTATGCCACTGGGCCCCATCTTGATTTTCGAATGACGAAAAATGGAAAACTTGTGGATCCGCTCAAGCATCAGCCGCCATCGGCAAACCCCATCAAACCCGATGAAATGGAAGCCTTTATTGCAAGAACAATTGAATTATCCGCCAGAATCCTGACAGCCCAAAAACTGGGTTCCAACGATAAAAAGTCAACATAGAAGAGCCCGGGAAAAATATGGCAAACCCGATTCGCTTAAAAGCAATCAACGGTCTTAAACCAGGAGATTCCTTTATATATCAAAGAAGGTTTACAAAAAAAGAAACCCTTTTATTCGGTGATATGACAAGGGATTACAACCCGGTTCATTATGATGAGCGCTGGACAAAGGAAAAAGGTTTTAAGGAGCTTATCTGCCATGGCCTTCTGGTTGGGTCAATGCTCTGCGAATTTGGCGGCCAGGTGGGCTGGCTTGCCACGGGCATGAATTTTAAATTTATTCATCCCGTATATTTTGGAGATACAATCCAATGTAGTGTAACCATAACCAAAATCCAGGGAAATAACCGGGCAGAAGCTGAGGCCGTTTTTATCAACCAGGATAAAATACAGGTTTGTTCTGCCCATATGACAGGCCGTCTGCCAATGGAAAAAGAAAAAGCCATTCTAAGAACCATGGTAAAAGAGGGTGATCCAACCAATCAACTGGCAGAGGAAAGCTATCCCTTAAAGCCTTAAGAGGTCCTTACCCACTTCCTTCCTACAACCATATAGACAAGAACAGAACCCAGAATCAGATATCCAAACATCTGGACATTTTTTGTTTTTAAAATAAAAGAAAGTATAATGATAATTGATGCACTGATCATAAAAAATACAGGTTTAGGGATCTGCTTGAGGATCACCCGTCCAAAATGGGCAAACCGGATATGACTCACCATTAAGCCGACAGAGACACAGGTCATCCCCCACAATATGCCTGGAGTTGCAATAAGAGAGGCACCAAGAACGATCAACGCTCCCGCAGGGCTTGGAAGCCCGTTGAATATACCCCCAGGAAGGTCGGTCCGCTTTTTATCCATTGCGATAAACCGGTAGAGGCGAAAAGCAACCCCAATAACAAAGATACCACCGACAAACCAAGAGAGTGAACCGCCTTTTTGCACAATCACATAGGCTGGTGCCAGCCCAAAGCTGACAAAATCAGCAATATCATCCAAATAAGGACCATATTTGGTTCCGCCATGCTTTAGAGCCATACGGCCATCAAACAGGTCAAACAATTGCCCGACGATGATGATACAAATTGCCCAGGCAAAATAACGATTATGGGTCAGGATAAGACTTGTTACACCACAAATAAAATTAAGACCAGAAAGGATATCTGCATAGAGCCGGTTGGGGATAAATTTAAAGATCATAGATGCGGATGAAAGTATAATGCAGGCCATGAGCACTTCATCAACAATGTTTATTAATCCCTGGTTTTTCTCCATCAATGCACATAAAATAACAAGGCCAAAGCAGATAATGGCCTTTATTTTTCCAAAATTATTGGCAGCTCCGGAAAATCTGATCCAGGTCAAAATCCGCCGGGCAAAAAACTGGCCCACAAATTCAATGACCACAAGGATCCATACCAATTCTATTGATATAATTCCTGCATAGGCAAATCCAATCAAAGGTGGCAAATAGGTCAATTTGTCACACATGGGATCCAGCCATTCTCCCCAGAGGGTCGAAAGATTGCATCCTCTTGCCACAACACCGTCAGCGCCATCAAGGATTGCTGCAAAGGTAAATATAAATATAGCAATGGATTGATAAGGGGTAAAAAAGTAAAGGACAAAGCCCAGGGTAGCCAGGGCTGTCCGCCAGTAGCAAATTGCGTTCGGGTGCAAAAGCCACTGGTGTGACAGGATATAGTCTTTCATAGATTGCTTTTTAACAGCCTGGGAAAGCCAGAAGAAAAAAGCCGTTCCAATAGCAGCGGAAACAACAATAACAAAAAATCTTTCCATTTTATGGTCTCAATTGATTAAAGAAATTTTTTTATTCATCAATTAGCTGGCGCCAGCATTATATCTGACAGCCTGAAAAAGCCCTTGAGATTTTCCAGCCAGTAAACTTGAAACACAATATTATCACTGTTAAAGGATAAAACTTGCTGTCTCTTTTCTGATGCATAGATTAAATGAATTTTCCCTGTATTTTCAACTTGATAAATCATAGCAGTATGACCATCGTTGAGAACGATGAGGTCTCCATTTTTAAGATCTTTTTCATCCACTTCCCTTATGTTGCGTAAAAAATATTTCATGGGCATATATTCTTTATAAGACAACCCGGCCTTTTGGGCAGCTAAGGTGTAAATGGAAAAGAACAAATTGGAATTGTCAGATGTCCCTGATTCTGGGGGATTTCCTCCAAGCTTATAGGGGATGCCAATAAATTGTTTTGCAATGGAAGGGATACTTTGTCTAAAAATCTTTTTTTGTTCCTCTGAATAAGCATTCACATGTTTGGCTAATTCATCAGTTTTGTCAGTATCTAAACCCCATACAGAAATAGCGCCGAACAAAATTAATATTGCTACGATGAAAATTTTCTTCATGGATTTCCCCCTTAGTCTTAAGACAGATATAGAAAACTATATTAAAAAAGGCAAGTAATACCCCAGATCCTTTGATTTTTAACAACCCCATTCTTTTATTGTTCATAGTTTTTTATCGTCGCCGACATTGTGGTACTCTTATGATTGTAAGCGCCCTGGTTTTCAAGTTATCTGTAATCTTTATAGAGGATAGCATATTTTTCAGCCTTATAAGAAAATTTTCTGACAGTAATCCCAATGAGTCTGGCAGCCTTATTAATATTTCCTTTGGTGTTTTTCAACGAATCCATCAGAATTTCTTTTTCAAGATGGGCGACAGCATCTTCAAGGGTGCTGGGAAGAGTTTTGGATTTAATGCCTGTCTGAAGGGTGGCTGGAAGATGATAGCTGTGGATGGCGCCTTCATTACAGAGGATGACGGAGCGCTCAATACAGTTTTCAAGCTCCCTTACATTTCCGGGCCAGTGGTATTCCATCATCATGTCAATGGCAGGGGTTGTGATCCGTTTGATATCTTTGCCTTGTTCTTTTCTGTATTTTTCAAGGAAATGGTCGGCCAGTTGAATGATATCTGTTTTTCTCATTTTAAGGCTTGGAATATAAATAGGGAAGACATTCAGTCTGAAATAAAGATCATCCCTGAATTTGCCCAGTTGAACCATTTCTTCAAGATTGGAATTGGTTGCAGCAATAATTCTGACATCGGTTTTGATGGGCTTATATCCGCCGACCCTTTCAAATTCTTTTTCCTGCAGGACTCTTAACAGTTTTACCTGGGCGGAAAGTGCCATATTACCGATTTCATCTAAAAAAATACTTCCTTGATCTGCTATTTCAAATTTGCCTTTTTTCAGGTGGGAAGCCCCGGTGAACGCCCCTTTTTCATGGCCGAATAATTCGCTTTCAATAAGATTTTCCGGAATGGCGGCACAATTTATTTTGATAAACGGGTTTTTATTTCTAGCACTGTTATAATGAACTGAATTGGCAACAAGCTCTTTTCCTGTTCCGCTTTCTCCCCTTATCAGAACAGTTGCTGACGAAGAAGATACCTGGGAGATCATTTGAAGAACTTCCCTCATTTTGTTGGAGTTTCCAATGATATTGCTAAAACTGTATCTATTTTCAAGTTCTGATTTGAGTCTGATGTTTTCTGTTTTTAATTGTTCTTTTTCAACCCGGATGGTTTCAATATGGATGACATGATGGGCAACCATGGCTGCTACAACTGATAAAAGTTTTTCTCCTTTTTCCAGGGATTTTTTGCCCTCAAAGGGACAATCTGCACTGATGGCGCCAACGACACGGCTATCCTTTTTTATGGGGACACAGATGTAAGAATAGTCCCGGCCTTCCACAATATTCCTTGATTGGGTTTTATCTAAAAATAACGGCTCTTCACTTATCCGCGGGACAACAGCCGGTTCTCCGGTTTGAATAACTCTGCCAATTATGCCTTCTCCGGGAAGGTACTTGATTTGCCGGGTGGTGTCTTCAGAAATGCCATGGGCAATTTCAATCCGGATTTCACCGGTTTCAGAGTTGATCAAAAAAATGATACCCCTGACCAGGTTCAAGGATTCAGAGAGAACGCTTAATACCTTGAACAATGATTTTTTCATGTCCATGTGCTGGTTCAAGGCCTCAGAGATTTCGTACAGAAGCGAGACTTCTTCAAAAGATTTCATTTAAGTTTTTCCAAAGAATTATTCATATAAGAGATTGCTTTCATATCATCATTGTTATAATTTATCTGTTTGGAATATTATTACATAAAATCGAATTGCATAACAAGTTATAATACTTTGCCAGGATGAAAAATGAAGAAAGATAAAAATAAAAAGAAAAGCGTCAAAGAAAGGGATGAAAACTTAACAAATCAGCAAAAGATTCTTGAAAAAATTCTGGAATCATCTCCTGTAGGAATTTGTCTTGTGGAAAACAGGGTTTTCAAGTGGGTGAACAATGAAATGTTGAAGATGTTTGGATATGAGAAAAAAGAAGACTTTGAAAATGCTGATGCTCACATGATTTACAACTCATACGAGGACTATGAAACTGCCGGGCAAATTATCTTTCATGAGTTAAAGGAAATGGGCAAATCTGATTTTGATTTTGATT
>JAHJDU010000261.1 GCA_018812385.1 Pseudomonadota bacterium | reverse complement strand
CCGCTCCCGTTTCACGGATATAGTGAACCAGATTGAATGTGAACGAGTCATAATTATCTATCACGGCAACTAACATTTGTCTGCCTCCACTATTATTCAAAACAGCCAAAGAACTTTCCTGGATTTTAAATACCATTCACCATGTTTTAATTTGAAAAGGTTATCAAAGCATCCTTGAGCACAGGCAATGCAATGTATGATTTCCTTTTCCTTTCCAAGCCTTGTTTTTTCAGGGAGCATTGGATCGGCAATAAGGCTGCGGCCCATGGCCACCATGTCGCACATACCGTTATCCAGCATTTGTCTTGCTGTTTTAGGATCATTAATCCTGTGGCTTGCAATAATAGGCACCTTTACTTTTTCTTTGATCCCCCTGGCAAGGTATGAAAAAGCGCCTCTGGGTACGCAGCTCACGATTTGAGGCACCCTTGCCTCGTGCCATCCCACATTGATGCAAAGAGCATCAACCAGACCGTCTGACAGGGCTTTGGCATATTCCTGCAGTTCAGCCCTTGGGTTTCCTCCTGGCATAAAGTCATTGCCGTTCATCCTGACAATCAAAGGGAAATCTTTCCCTATAGCATCCCTGACAGCCTTTACAACCTCAAGTCCGAATCTCATCCTGTTTTCAAAGCTTCCTCCATAATTGTCCCTGCGCTGGTTGGTCAAAGGAGAAAGGAATTCACTGATAAGATATCCTGTTCCGCTTAATACTTCCACTGCATCAAAGCCTGCTTTTTGTACCCTTAATGCAGCCTGTGCAAAAGAGTTGATGGTTGTTTTTATTTCATCTGCCGTCATTTCTTTGGGGGTTTCTTTTGTCATTCTTGACGCTATGGCAGAAGGTGCCACAGGTTGTTTTCCATTAAGGAAAAAGGAAAAATTATATCGACCTGCATGGTTTATCTGGATTGCGCTAAGAGACCCATTGTCTTTAATGGCTTTTGAAAGCTTTTGAAGTCCTGGTATGAATTTGTCATCATGGGCCCCGATATTCTGGGTATTGCCTGAAAGTTCATCCACAGTTGCATACCCGGCACAAATCATTCCAGGTCTGCCCTTGGCCCTTTGTGTATAGAAATTAATGATCTGGTCCGTGACTTCAAAATCCTGTGCCATGCCCAGGTGCATTGCAGGAAGATATATCCTGTTTTTAATTTTAAGCTTATTTATGATGATGGGTTCAAAAATGGGATCTCTCATTATCTCTTCCTATATTTATTTTATTTTTTTAATAATTTGAATGCCGTGAAGGTTTCCATATGTGCGATATAGATTTATTTTTTCAAGGGCCTTAACAACCCTTCCTGGGCCACACTGGCTACCAGGACCCCGTCCCGTGTATAGATGGAACCGATGCTCAGCCCTCTTGCTTTACCCGCGCTAGGGCTTTTCATGACATAGAGGAGCCAGTCGTCCATTCTAAATTCCCTATGGAACCACATGGAATGGTCCAGACTTGCCACCTGCATGTCCGGGGACCAGAAGGTTTTGCCATGGGGATAAAGGGCAGTTGAGGATACATAAAAATCCGAGGCATAGGCCAGCATATACCGGTGGGTGGCTGCATCGTCCGGGATTTTGTCAATAGCCCTGAACCAGGCATATTTTTCCGGTGGCATAGCTTTGGGGTTAAAGGGATCGACCGGGTTGACTACCCGGATTTCAATGGGTTTTTTACAAAGAAGTTTTTCAAGACTTTCCCGTGGAATCTTATCAGAGAAGCGTCTGACCATCTCAACATCGGATTCTATGCCATCAGGCCCTTTAATGTCCGGCATTTCGTCCTGGTGTTCATATCCTGGCTCATCCCTGTGAAAAGAGGTTCCCATAGAGAAAATGGCAAGGCCATTCTGAACGGCCACCACCCGGCGGGTGACAAAGCTTTTCCCGTCCCTTATGCAGTCTACTGTATAGACAATGGGTTTGGTGGCATCCCCGGCCCGCATAAAATACCCGTGAAGGCTGTGGGCATTGAACTCCGAGCCCACTGTCCGGGATGCGGCAGACAAAGCCTGCCCCAGAACCTGGCCGCCAAAGACATTGCCGAACCCGAGATCCTGGCTTTGGCCCCTGTAAATATTTTCTTCAATCTTTTCCAGCGCTAACAGCCGGAGCAATTCTTCCAGAACATTTCCATCATAACAGACATTCATTCTTATTTCCTTTTTCTATAAGCTGAGGGTTTTTAATACAATGGCTTCTGAAATCCAACGATAATTTGTCGACCATTAAGATTTTCTATTATCCTGAATTTTTCCGATCATTTTTCCGTTTGTAATCCTCATCAGTTCAGTACAAAAACCATTTGTGCCGGCTACCATAAGCAATGATTTGTTTGTTCATAATAATTTCCCTCTGATCATATCATACTTCAAGCAGCCCGTTTATGTGACCGGGTTATGGTGTAAATAATCCATTAAAACTGGGATTTTCCTGGAGATTGAAATGCAGTGGGTCTGAGTTTAAAATCTCCAGCGCTTTATATAAACATTTTCATGCCGGATGTAAACCCTGGGGGATGTTTTAACTATGTCCTTCAGGTTATCAGCCCCGCAACCCCAAGGCAAGTGCATATTGCAGCTTTTGAAATTGCTTTTATACTTTTATTGACAAAAAGCAACTTGATATCTATGATGCCTCAAAAAATTTCTATAACCATATTTTTTCAGGATTAACAGTTGAAAAACTCACTTAGATCATCTCCAACTACAGGCCAGGAAAAAACCAGGAGTAATCCTGAAAATCGTTTTGGTTTTGCTTTGGTTCTTGCGTCTGCCATTGTTTGGAGTTTTGGTGGGGCACTTAAATACTTTATTACGACGGGAGAAAGCTGGATAATTGTCTTCTGGCGGTCTGTTTGGGCGGCACTGTTTTTATTGGCATTTATGCTTGTCCGAAAAGGACAGCGTGGCACCCTTAAATTATTTACAGACATGGGATTACCAGGAATTTGCGTTGCTATTTGTTTTGCTATTGCGTCAACCTGTTTCATTGTCGCATTGGCACACACGACAGTCGCCAATATTTTGTTGATGCAGGCAGGTGTCCCATTGATTGCGGCTTTGATTATTTGGATACTGTTTCGTGAACGAGTGGCGTTGCCAACATGGATTGCCATTGCATTTGTTATTATGGGTGTGGCAGTCATGGTGTCTGATTCTTTAACTGGCAAGGTATCTCCAATAGGCGATACCTTGTCCATGATGATCGCCTTTGCTTTTGCCTGTGCAACCGTGATTACTCGACGGTACGCTCATGTACGAATGGTTCCGGCAGTTTGTCTGGGTACTGTAATGTCGGCTTGTGTGTCTGGAGTTTTGGCGAGTACTTTTATGGTGACACTACCTGATATGGGAATCCTAATGGTTTTCGGAAGTTTGAATCTTGGCCTTGGCCTTGCCCTTTTTGCTACGGGAGTACGCCTCATTCCTTCAGCCCTTGCCGCACTTTTGGGGACTACTGAAACAATGTTGGGGCCGATATGGATGTGGCTGATTCATGATGAAATCCCAACAATTCGAACGATGACTGGTGGATTAATCGTTCTTACTGCGCTACTCAGCCACATAGGCTGGAGCATATATTGTCAAAAATCAACTATTGTTAATAAAACATTCTGAGAGCGTAAAGAGTTCCTGCTTCTTAATTCCCGTTTTTCCGCCCCTAAAATTCGTTTCTATCCTTCACCTTGTTTTTCATGATTTCCATTACAGTGTTGCCGCTTTCTGCAATATGCCCTTGCCATAAACCACGGGAGTTGATAAACACCTGGATCGGCAAAAGGCCGGATGGTTTGTTGTTAAGGAGAATTGGAATGAAAATAGCCCTTATTGCCCCACCGTATCCTTTGGAGGAAATCCCGTCTCCGCCGCTGGGGCTGACGTATATTGCCGCAGTATGTGAAAATGCTGGAGCACAGGTGATGATTCTGGACTATATTGTCCGGGGATATTCTCCTGAAAAAATGAAAAAAGAGCTCTTGGCGTTTGGTCCGGACATTGTCTCCTGAAGAAATGGATGCCTTTGTCCATGCTTCCGGTGCAAAGATCCGGCAGGAATGGGAAGTGTTGAAGGAAAAATATAAGAACAAGACCGCCACCCCCTTTGAACAGATGCAGGTGGGCGGCCACTATCGCACAAAAATGATTTTTATTCTTTTAAGTCAGGACGTGATAGAGCAGGACAATGGGGTTTTCCAGGACCTTGACGCAGCACTGGCCCGACTGTCTCAACAAATCTGCGAGATGACAGGCCTTGAAGGTGACTTTGTTGAATTTACCATGAAAGACCTGATTGCCAAAGGGTATCTCCGGGTAGATGACATCCAGGGGAAAACCCGTGTTTCCTGGGCTCATCACAGCGGCAATGTTCCTGTCTCGGAATAAGCCCGCTCAATTTCCAAATTTTTCTGATTGTAATTAAAGTGGGTGATATCGCTTTTTCTCACTGTCGGGAATACAGCCTTTCAGATTTTTTAGAGCACAGGATTTTATCTTCAGTCATGATGAACATTTTTTTATAAATTTTCTGATAAATCAACCCATTCCCCTTTTGTAAGAGGTTCAAGATTAATCGACTTCAATTGAAAAACAGCAAAAGGAGTTCCGGCGGCAGCCCAGATTTCTTCATATTTCTTGAGATCTGGATCCAATATGGTTTTTAAGGGTTTATTATGGCCTACAGGAGGAACTCCACCGATGGCAAACCCGACTTTTGCTTTAACATACTTTCCATCAGCTTTGTCAAGTTTCAAACCCGTCGATTTTTCAATTTTCTTTAAATCAACTCGATTTGAACCAGATGCGATAATAAGTATCGGAAGGTTTGTTCCCTTCTCTCTAAAAACAAGAGATTTAGCTATTTGAGATAGTGTACATCCAATGCTATCAGCTGCTTCTTGCGCAGTTCTGGTTGAGCCGGGAAGCTCTTTAACATTAAAGGGAAAACCCTTGGCTAAAAGAAATTCCTGTACCCGTTTTGCACTGTCTCTTAGTTAGTTCTGACACGATAAATTTATTCCTCTAAAAATATAACAACGGAAATTACCGGTCACATCCGGTCCATTTTTGTACTGATTGCCGCTGGTGCCAATGGCCAGATAAAAACCATCAAGATCTGATTTGTCATAAATCGGAATCCAGTCAAGCTTATCACAGTCCGGATCTTCACTGCCCACTAGAATGATGTTTCCGACTTCGGGTCTGTGATACCCTGCCAGATCCCCGTCTCCTACCGTTATCCCCTCATCTTCATAGGAAAACCGCTCAGGAGAAGGAACAAAATGCACTGTTAGAATGCTTCCGGATTTCTGCCACTTCGGAATTGAACATGAAGGTGGTGCCGTTTAATTCACTCGCCTGCTGGAGATTTTCAACCGAAAGCTGGGGGTCGTTAATATAGCCATTGTTGGGAAAAAACAATACAACCGGATTAATCTTATCCACAGGAGGATTAAAAAATTCGGGGTCATCGGGTCGCTTAGGCGGGAAATATGAATCATCTACAAAATGATGGCGCAGGTTGAACTGGTGGAGCCATATCCGGCAGCCGGCAGGGTTTTTCAGGCAATTTTCATTTTTCAAAATCAAAACAATAGTTCAATTTGAAGCGATCCCTGAATCCTTTCATCTGGGACTGAAGGGTTTTGGGGACAGGACACCCATGGAGTTTTCGATATTGCCAGGCAATCCATTCTTTTTCCCCTGCCGTATAAATATGGTTTTGGCCCGGCGCTTTTTTGGATGAGCGCAACTCCCGCATGATATCCCCGGCATCTTTTTTAAACCGGGCAAGTTCGGTGAACTCTTCAATATCAATGGCAATAAAGAAATGGCCCAGCTGAATGGGAACCTTTTTGCCGGCAGCATCAATTTCGTTGACCTGTTTTAGAAAATTATTTCCCTGCAAGGCTGCACAAAGGACTTCAACAATGGTGGCATATCCGTAGCCTTTATATCCGCCAGTGTCTTCGCCGATGCCGCCAAGGGGCGTCAGCGCCGCCTTTCCCTTTGCCATCTGCATGGCTTTTTTGGCGATGACATGCCCCATGCCGTTGTTACCGTCCAGTACTGCAGTGGTTTTTTTGTCCTTCACAATTGTGATTTTAGTGATCGGGTTCAGAATGCCTGCATCAATTCTGTCAATGTAAATGGATTTCAACCGGCCGATGCCATGGGAATCAATGCCGCGTTTGTCTGATGTGATAAGCACATCACTGATAATGCCTGCATCTTCTTGGGGGATGCCGCTTGCCATCAGCACATCCTTCATGAACCGTTCAAGGACGTCAAATTCCACCCATTTGCAATCTGTATATGCATCATCATATGCCATTGCCTTTTTCTCCTATAGTTAATGGTTGATCGAAAACAGCCAATTTCCTTGTTCGTTGTAATGGTCTGACTCCTATCCAGGGGCCATCGTCCTTAATACGTAAAAGCAAAACCCATACCAGAATAAAGGCAAATGCGGACTGTTCTAATTCCTGGTTTCATTCTTTTGCAGAAAAGATTTCAAGCATTTCAACCTCAGCTTCCGGTGCAAAAAGAACTATGTTGTCCCGGATTGAATCAAGCTGCTGTTGAACTGATTCTTTTGGTACGCCAGGCGGTGCATAAGCCACATAAAGTGCACGGCGGGTTTTGGGGGAAATAGGTGTGCGCTTATCCTGTCCATAGATAATTGTGCATACAACACTCTGGCTGTCTGTCATCATCATATCATTTGGCTTCAAAGTTATGATCTGGCCGTTCATCTGAATAAATTCCTCATTGCCTTGGGTAGCATCAATTGTTATGGGCACTTTCAGCAGATCTGCATCATGACCGGCTGTCAGAACAAGAGTTTCCAACTCAGCTGTAAAATTTGCATCAACAAGGGGGTTCACATCAGGCAGAGATTTGCCTTTCTGTACCACTGACTCAAGCTGAAGCTGGACATGATATGTTTTTTTAAATTTTTTGTAATAATTTCGATAGGCCTTTAAAATCTCTAAACCCACTAAGTCCTGCCGGGAGAATCCTGCAAATTTTTCACGAAGGTTTGACTCAACCTCTTTTTTTTTCTGGTCCAGAGCAGTGGTGTGAATAGAGTTATCTACATTGCCAATGAGTAATAGTCCAACATGGCCTTCGGGAAAAGTACAACGCCACTGATCAGTAATTTTAATTTGAAACACTCAAAGGTCTCCTTTTATTTATATTGAATGTATAGAAAAATATCTAATAGAATTAACAATATACCTTTGTTAAGCTTATTTGTCTTGGACAAAATTGCGGTATCTGCCAAAGTGATAACCCCCAAATCACCGGCTTGCGCCGGGTAGCCTGGGATAGTTGCCAGTCCCAGGCCCCTAAGAACCCCGCATGAGACTTTCACCTCACGGGGCTCAGCACCTGCGGCCCATGGTAAGGCAGGTATCAGGGGTCACTGCGCCTCCGGCCATGGGGTGCGGATCAGGTCCGAAGTCCCCAGCCAAGTTCCTTAAATCTGCCATTATCATCTTTGCCTTCCAGGGCCAAAGACCAGACCATCGGATCAGTCCAGCCATGCTTTTGCGCCACCTATGCAACGGTGAAGCCTCGGGATAAATCAGCATTTGCCGAATTTGCCAATACTGGCATTTTCGGCAAATGGTATTGAAACGATGTCCGGGCCAGGCACAATCTCTCTGCATATTATTTTAACTCAAAGAAACCCCGGGACACTCAAGAAAAAGCTGTTGTGGATCTTTCTTGAATTGATTCCAGAATGGAAAAGTTCTACACTGCTTGGGCCTGCTCTGATAGATTGTACACTGACAATCGATGAGATCAAAAAAACAGCAGAAATGCTCGCCATTTATAACGCGCTCTTGCAGCGAAAGCCTACCTTCCACTTTCTTGACATATTGCTTAGCAAATAAGGCCACATCCATTTTCCTTGTGCCTGCCATTTTCTCCAGCTCTTCCATACTGACCCAAACATAACCTCCAAAACCCCGACAGCATTTTCCACCACATGTTTTGCAAGTATTACTATTGAAATGATAGGGGAAGCTGTTTTGATTATTCATTTTTGGTTCATCCGATTAACGCGTACTTTTTGTTGTGAAGATCAAAAAGTTTCAGTTTGAAAAATTCATCATCGCGATATCCATAGGCTTTCCGTTTCATGGTTTTGATCTTGTTGTTGGTTCCTTTCAATTAAAGGCTTGACAGAGCCATAGAGACCCCTATCTTAATCCACATCAAAAATCGATTTTAGAACCAGGCGGACACCTAAAACTTCAAACGAGGAGAGACGTGTTTTGAAGAAATCTATTAATCCGAGCATGCACACGGCAGAACATATTCTCAACGGCACCATGGACCAGTTGTTTGACTGCGGCCGCTGTTTCAGTGCACATATTGAACGAAAGAAGTCCAAGTGCGACTACCACTTTGACAGATCCCTCACCCCGGAGGAGTTGACTAAGATCGAGTCCCGAGTCAACAGGGTCATCAGTTCCAATATGAAGGTGACAGATACCTATATCACAGAGACCGAAGCGGAGAAACAATTCAACTTAAGTCGCCTGCCCGAAGGGAGTTCCACAGAGATACGTATCGTGAGTATCGGTGATTATGATGCCTGTCCCTGCATCGGGCTCCACGTGTCTGAGACTTCAGAGATCGGAATCTTCCGAATCACCACTTCTGACTTTAAGGACGGCGTACTTAGAATCCGGTTCAAACTAAAGAGATAATACGGATATTATGAATCCTGGGGGGTAAACTTTCTATGATAAATATGGCCATGATCTATACCCAAACGATCAAATCCAGAACCGTTAAAAAATCAAAAAGTCCGCTGGATCTTTGATTGAAGGGTCTTAGCACAGCTCCGCTCTGCCGCTTACTTTCTTAGCACTTTTTTATCAATTTTACCCACTGTTGTCATGGGCAGTTTATCCATAAATTCGATAATTTTGGGAACTTCGTATTTGGCTACTTTTTCTTTAGCAAAATTAAGAATATCCTGTTTCAATATTTCTTTGTCCCCACCGTAATCATAACCCGGAGTGATAGAGATATATGCCTTGACTATTTCAGACCCGGGTCTGGCAGGATCGGCCTCACCGATGGTAGCAATCATTTCGATGGCCGGATGTTCGGTTAACAGTTCTTCAACCCGCTTGGAGAAAACCTTAAACCCGCTGACAATAATCATATCCTTCGTCCGATCCACGATGCTGAGATAACCCTCCTCATCCTGGACAGCCACATCACCGGTATACAAATAACCCTCTTCATCAATGGTTTCTTTGGTAGCCTCCTCTTTTTTATAATACCTGACCATCACCTGTGGACCTTTAACCGCAATTTCGCCTGGTTCACCAAAAGCCACCTCTTCTCTAGTGTCAGGATCAACCAGTTTAATATCTGTGTTCGGTAACGGCAGACCGATACTTCCCAGTTTTTTCTTTCCCTCGGCTGGATTCATGGCAGACAGGGGAGATGTTTCGGTCATTCCATACACTTCCAACAACTTGCCTTTTCCAACCACATCCTCCAGCTCTTTTTGAGATTTTTCCGGAAAAGGTGCGGCGGCACAGATACATTTTTCCAGCTTTGAATGATCAAGGGTTTTAAATTTCGGATTGGCAATCAGCATCTGAAACAGGGATGGAACATTGACCAGGGTGGTGGGTTTGTACTTATCGATTTCATTACAGATATGATCCGTATCCCGGGGATTTGGAATCAATACCTGCGTCCACCCTAGGTATATACAATTCAGGTTAAAAAACAGCCCGGCGATATGAAAAAACGGGAACCCCGACAGTGCCAGGCCCTCACCGGCTTTCCACCTTAGCCAGTTTTGTACGATTAATAAATCTGCAACGGAATTTCGATGGCTAAGCATTGCACCCTTTGGAGCACCGGTTGTACCACCTGTATATTGAATATACGCAATGTCATCCGGACCAATATCAACATCTGGCTGGCTGTCGGAAAACCGGGATGATTTGATCACTTTTTCAATTTTTAAAACCGTTTTTCCGTTCAATTGAGTCACTTTTCCTTTTGGTATTTTGCCCACTAATTTTCCCAGTGTTCGTTTCATAACTGGCAAAAAACCTCCTACACTTGCAGCAACAACCACTTTTAAATCCGGCAGACTGGATACGATATTCACCAGACGTCCAGCGAATATGGCATCCAGAGTAACCAGGCCTTTGGCATCAGAATCTTTTAACTGATACTCCATTTCTTCCTGGGACTGAAGTGGGGAAACGCCAGACACTACACAACCCGCCTTTAAGGTCCCTAACCAGGCCACAACGTATTCTGGGATATTGGGCAGATTAATTCCGATCACATCGCCCTTTTTCAGTCCGTTGGAAATTAACATATTGGCGAACCTGTTTGAATATTTGTCCAAATCTCCGAAGGTTATCTCGGTTCCCAGGAAAGCCAGGGCAATCTTGTTCTTAAACTTTTCAAATATCGGTTTAATCGCATTAGTATAACTGGTCTCCCATAATGCTGGATCCAAATCAGCAATACCCGAGTCATAAGATTTTCTCCAAAACTGTTCTTTTGACATCTTAACCCCCCATGATTTTTAATTAACCAATTTAAGTTATTCACAGTTGTCCGGAAAAATCGAAACCGCCATGGACCAAACCTTTGTCCTCAACAGCCATAGTATTAGGTTATTTAAAGTTCAACCCGGCTGAAATCGTTGCCAACTCCCAACAATTTTCCGCACAAATCCTTGTTTATCTTTTGATGAGTTTTTATATCCTTTTTTTTCTCCACTTATAATTTGGTAAAACCGATTGAAAAAATAGTCGTATTGCAGACATCTTCTTCTTCAGCCCAATAATATTTTTGAGGAAATACGCTTATCGTGGTGATAATCTTTCCTTATGGACATGGAGCGTGCTTCTCCTTTGCAGGTGGTCACACAAAGACCACATCCCATACAATTTTCAGCATGATAGGTTATAACATCACCCGACACTTGATTAGCACTGTAGATACACCTCTGTAGACACTTTCCACAGTTGTCCTTGCCGATACATTTCACCGGGTCATGGCTGGCAATTTCCGGACCTGGATATTGAAATTTTCCCGTATGGAGAAAAACGCGGGTGGGTGCGCAAATTTCTGAATCACAATTGCAGATAACGAAATTCCACTTGCCTGACTGGAAGCAGAACTCAATGACGTGCACGAGACCTTCTTGATGGCATGCTTCGAGGATTGATTTTGCCCGTTCAGCGGCAATCAACTCATAGCCCATATTTAAGTGATAATAAATATCTGCGCCATACAGGACCGTTATATCCTTCATAACAGGCTCTTTCCATCGATTGAGCGCTTTTTGACAAACACAGGGCCCCACGGCGAGGCGTGCCCCTTTAGGGCCTTCGGCATTGGTTATATAATCAACCCAGTTCACGGCTGCCTTCGTGGTAACAACAATGCCATACGGAAAGTACCAACTGACTGCGGTAATCGCCCGCAACACCAACTTGCCGCTTTTGGTGTTCGTCAGCCATTTTCTTGACAACGCCCAGTCCGTCAGCCGGAGTATGGTGGGTTCAGACACACCATAAAGCCAATGCACCGCATACTGAATCGGTCCGACTTTTCTGAGCGTTATCTCTTTTGGATTCAATCCGCTGTGCTCGGAAAAGATATGACCTACAGAGAAAAGGGAAACTAAATCGGAAAATTGAGTCAAGCGCATATTTATCTCCTGTACAAGGCGCATCCCACTGGATTTTTGATGGAAGGGGTTTGGCACAGCTCTGCTCTTTCGCTTACATTCTCGCGATGGGAAACAGCATAAAGAGAGAAAAAATATTTTTGTTATATAAAGGGGTTATCATAAAAGCAATAGGTAAGAACATCTAATTTTTGAAAATTTATTAATCTTAACTATTGCTTTGAAAAATAAATATTTGTACCATTCCTGACGGGTAGGGTTTGAGACACTTTATATCAGGGGAGAATATGGATTCAGACAGGGATAAAACCATTAAAACATATGCAGATCATGTGTATCCCGGAAAAGTTGAATTTTATCAGAAATACGATATCGTTCTTGTTCCTGAAAAGCGGGGCGGCTGTAAAATAAGTGATGCCAATGGGAAAACATTTTATAACTGCCATTGTAATGGCGGGGTTTTTAACCTGGGTCACCGGAACAAGGAGGTTATCAAAGCCGTAACCCAGGCAATGGAAATCTATGATATCGGTAATCATCATTTGATCAGCAAACCCAAGGCAATGCTGGGTAAAAAGATTGCTGAAACCCTGCCTGAAGGGTTAAATCAGGTTGTTTATGGGGTAAGCGGCGGTGAAGCCATTGATCTTGCCATCAAGCTTGCCCGGGGGGTAACAGGCAGAGAAGATATTATTTCAGCCCGGGGAGGGTATCACGGCCATACGGGATTTGCTCTTGCAACGGGTGACGAAAAATTCAAGGAAAAATTCAAGCCTGTTCCGGCCGGGTTTAAGCAGGTCATGTTTAACGATATGGATGAAATGGAAAAAGCGGTTGGTTCCAATACGGCTGCCGTGATCCTGGAAACCATTCCTGCTACAATGGGGATGGTGACACCTTTTGAGGATTATTTGAAAAGGGTTAAAGAGATTTGTGAGAAAAACGCAAGCCTTCTTATTCTGGATGAAGTTCAGACAGGCTTTGGAAGAACAGGCAAATTCTGGGGATTTGAAAATTATGATGTAAAACCTGATATGATTGTAATGGGCAAGGGGATGAGCGGGGGGATATATCCGGTGAGTGCCACGGTTTATGATGAAAAATATAAAGATTTTTTTTATGAAAATCCCTTTCTTCATATTTCAACCTATGGGGGCAGTGAAATAGGCTGTTTTGCAGCAATGAAGGTGATTGAAATATCCCGGGAACAGCAATTTCTGGATCATGTTGTGTCTTTGGGTGAATTTTTCAGGCAGCAGCTTGAAGCGCTTGGTGTAAAATATCCGGGCCTGGGCTTGAAAGTCCGGGGCAAAGGCCTGATGATGGGGCTTGAGTTTAAAGATGAGATCACGGCATTGTTTTTGAT
>JAHJDU010000260.1 GCA_018812385.1 Pseudomonadota bacterium | reverse complement strand
GTTTCCATTCCTGACAATATAAACTATCAGGAACTGGAACGCAAATTATTTCTCAAAAAAATTGCGGTGACTTAGTAAATATTGAATTCAAACCGATTATTGCCCGTGAACGGTTACAAAAAAATTTAAAAATCACTTTTCAGCAAAGTATCATTATGATACTTTCTTGTTGACATTACAAAGAAACAGTATTACAAATCCAGTTAAGGGAATGTTTTTGTGGATATCTTTGGAAAAGCGACTTACAATTTATACGAGCTTCAGGAATTACTAAAAAATACAGGAACCGGAATTATAACACGGGAGTGTTATACAAACGCAGTTTCATTAGGTTACAGTAGTCGAGAGGATATTGTTAACAGAGTATTACAACTAAGGCCAAATGAAATATATAAAACAATGACAGCTGAACAACGACCTGGTTTATGGCAAGATGTTTATCTCTCAAATGAAGGGTTATTAACCTTATACATCAAACTGCAAAAATCCTATGATGGTAAAGGCGTTGTCATTCAGTTCAAAGAATCAATATAATGCCTAAGAAAGGTGGATAATATGCGTAAGCAAGAAAATATATGCCCAATATGTGGCTCTGAAAGCCTAATCAAAAAGAATATAACAGAGACTTTTGAATATAAGGGACAGACAATAGACATTGAAGACTATATCATTTTAGAATGTCAAGAATGTGAAGAAAGTATTATTGATAAAGCAACCTTGAAAGAAGCAGAGAAAGTTATTAGAGATTTTCATAGATCTATTGATGGATTGTTAACTTCGAAAGAAATTAGAACAATCCGAAAAGCGCTTGGGTTTACTCAGAAAGACTTTGGTTTGCTTTTGGGCGGAGGGAAAAAAGGTTTTGCTCGATATGAATCTTGTTCTGTTACACAAAGCAAAGCCATGGACAATTTATTGAGAGTTGTAATGGAAACACCAGTGGTTATTGATACATTACAAAGAAATCACATTCGCAGTGGTGGCTCGTTCGAGTTTCAGGAGTCCCTTATCTATCATTATGAAACGGACGATAGAACTATTTTAAAAGTTGTAGGTAAATAATGTCTGTTACAAATAATTTTAAATTTATCAGTTTTAAAATAGTTAGGCTGAACTATTCTCAGAATCAATCATTTAAAAACGATTCGGTAACAAAAAGTTTAGAAATCTCTCCAAATTTTAATGTGGCTTACAAAAGAAAGGAAAGCACACTTTTCGTTGATTTATCGATAAAATTTGATGGTCCAAAAATTCCTTTTTCTTTGCAAATTGTTATGAATGGTTTGTTCGAATTGGGATATGACATATCGGATGAAGAGATTGATCAGTTAGCGAACATTAATTTGGCTGCAATATTATTTCCATTTTTACGGGAAGTTGTTGCCGATATAACAATAAAGGCAGGCTTTGCACCTTTGTTGTTACCCCCAATTAATTTTGTTGAAGTCTACCAAAAGAATCAAGAAAAGAAAAACCTTCTCCAAGAGTAGTGTGATTTGGGAGAACAGGAGTGAGATAGTCTGAATTAAGCGGCTCTCCCACATAGGTTTGATGAGAGTTTCAACTTCTTTTGGCATTAGTTTTTTATGGTAGGAGGGCGTTCAAATTCCAAAAATTTAAAAGAATAGTGTACAAATGGTGCGGGGATATCAAAATATCTAATGATTTCAAGGATGGAGAGGGGTTCGAATCCCCCAGTCCCCAACACCCTGCATGCGGGACTGCTTCGGGCTTAAGCCTCAGGTTCAGGTTCAACTATATTCACTGACAAGCTTAATCAAATGCATTTTTCTATATTCAACTCTTTATAAAAAACACGGCCCGCACTTAACTTTTGTAAAAAAACCGCCTTATCGTCCGAATTCCCAATCCTGACATCTTTTTACCCTGTTTGATTTTGGACACCTGAAGTTGGGACATGGAAATAGAATAATTGTCCCTTTTTCAGCAACAGCAAATGTCTGTCAAGTTTGATGTTCTTCTTTGATATTTTTTTTTAAAAAAAGAAAAAATCTTTCCAGAAATTTCAAGTAGTTGGTTCTTGAAAGGCCTGAAATGCTTTGTTTTGCATACTTGTTCATGGCTTGTGACCACACCATAGGTTCAGGCCAGCCGTGCTTTTGCGCAACCTGTGGGATAGTAAATCCTTTTGATAAATCGCTATTCAGCGGAAATGCCAACCCTGGCATTTCCGCTAAATGGTCAGATAAAGTTCTTTGAGGAATACCCAATCTCTTTGCTATCCTGTCCTGGGGAATACCCAGCAGGTTTAAATGAAAGATTTTAAGATCCAGGATAAAAGGAATCGGTTAGTACACAGGAAAATGGGAAGCAAGATAAACAGGGTAATTATGTACCTTGTTAGCAGGGTCAATGGTTAAATTTTTTGCACTCATGATTGTTCTGAATTTGAATTTTGATGCGGAACCATCCTGCTCCCTTGCGAGTTGGGAAGGGATGTTTGTTAATATTCGTTCAATGTGCATGGAATTTATTTTACCCGAATGCTTTGCATAAGATCTTTTTGTTATTTTTAACTACCACTTTTTTGATATATTTGCAATTTTTTAGCACCACTTTTTTGATATTTTATTATTTTTAGCGATCACTATTATTCCCCCAATGATATTGAAGATGATGCAACAACAGGAATCACGGCCAATGAACTTAAAGGTTAAAAATGCTACCAGGTTTTACATGACCCCAAGGCCACATCTCCTCCCATTAATTGCCCCAGATGACGGGTGTTAATCTGTCTGAAAAACTCATGGACATCCGGAAAGATATTCCCATCATCATCTGCACAGGCCATAATGCCCTTGTTGAAGAAGAATTAATCTGCTATTTTGGAAACTATTTCAAGACGACCCTGTACCATTGAAGATTTAATGAAAACTTAAGGGATAAAACAATCTATGTTAACAAAAGTGGCAGGGCCATGGAGAATATAAGATTAAACAGGTATTTTATCGTGACCTGTATATTATTAATTATTGTTACATTTGCCTTTCAAAGCCTGGCAGCAGAGCCCAG
>JAHJDU010000259.1 GCA_018812385.1 Pseudomonadota bacterium | reverse complement strand
CCATGATGCCCCACGATTTAATAAATCCCAAGCCTGTTTCAGCGGTTGTCCGGGAATTTTTTGGTACCTCCCAGTTATCCCAGTTCATGGATCAGACCAACCCCTTGTCTGAAACCACACATAAAAGAAGATTGTCCGCACTTGGACCCGGCGGGTTGACAAGGGAAAGAGCAGGGTTTGAGGTCAGAGATGTTCATCCATCCCATTATGGAAGAATTTGTCCCATTGAGACGCCTGAAGGTCCAAATATTGGTCTGATTGTTTCGCTTTGCACCTATGCAAGGGTGAATGATTTCGGGTTTATTGAAACCCCTTTCAGGATTGCCAGCCAAGGAAATGTATCCAAGGAAATTAAGCATCTGACAGCCTTTGAAGAAAAGGAACATCCTATTGGTCAGGCAAATGCACCCCTTGACGTGGATGATAATTTTATCAATCCTTTGGTTTCATCGCGAGTTGGCGGTGAATTTGAAATGATTGAAAATAAAGATGTAAAATTCATGGATGTCTCACCAAACCAGTTGGTATCTGTGTCTGCATCCTTAATTCCGTTTCTTGAAAATGATGATGCCAACAGGGCGTTGATGGGATCGAATATGCAGCGCCAGGCAGTTCCGTTGATCAAGAGCGAAGCTCCTCTGGTCGGCACGGGAATGGAAAGTGTTGTTGCCAGGGATTCCGGCGTTACTATTGTGGCCGATTACGACGGTGTTGTTGTTGATGTGGATTCCAAACGGATTGTTGTACGAAATAATGATACCGAAAGCAGTAATTTTGAAAAAGCAGTATCCATATATGATTGTTCAAAATTTATTCGTTCTAATCAGAATACCTGTTTTAATCACCGCCCCATCGTTGTAAAAGGGGAAGAAGTAAAAAAAGGCCAGGTAATTGCAGACGGCCCATCCACCGAAATGGGAGAGCTGGCCCTTGGTAAAAATGTTACTGTCGCTTTCATGCCCTGGGATGGATACAATTATGAAGACTCCATCCTGGTGAGCGAGAGGCTGGTAAAAGATGGTATTTATACCTCTATTCATATTGAAGAATATGAAGTCCTGGCACGGGACACTAAATTGGGGAAAGAGGAAATTACCAGAGATATTCCCAACGTGGGTGAAGAAGCATTAAAAAATCTTGATGAAAGCGGTATCATCCGACTGGGTGCTGAAGTTAAATCCGGGGATATACTTGTGGGTAAAATCACACCAAAAGGAGAGACACAGCTTTCCCCTGAAGAAAAACTTTTGCGGGCTATCTTTGGTGAAAAAGCAGGTGATGTAAAAGATACATCTCTTTGTGTGCCGCCGGGTGTGAAAGGTAAGGTTATTGATGCAAAGGTCTTTTCAAGAAGAGGCCTTACAAAAGATGATCGCACAAGACTTATTGAAGATGATGAAATTGAACGGCTTGAAAAAGATAGAGACGATGAAATTAAAATTATTTCTGATGTGGCACGTGAAAAAGTTGAGTCCATCCTTGTCGGCAAAAAACTCATTACAGATCTTGAAAAAACAGGAAAGCTCATAGTTAAATCCGGGACCAAGATAAAAGAGGGATCTTTGGCAGGGATTCCAGTATCTGTGCTTGTCAATGTTGCTGTTAAGGACGCAGTGACCACTGAAAAAGTGCAAATTATATTAGAGAATGCCCAGGAACAGATTAAAAAGGCAAGAGAACAGTTTAACAGGCAGGTATCCCGGTTTGAAAAGGGGGATGATCTTGCTCCTGGTGTATTAAAGATGATCAAAATCAGTGTTGCCATGGAAAGAGTTCTTTCTGTCGGTGATAAAATGGCAGGCCGTCATGGAAATAAAGGTGTTGTTTCAAGAATTTTAAGGGTGGAAGATTTACCATACTTTGAAGATGGAAGACCGGTGGATATGGTACTCAATCCTTTGGGTGTTCCTTCTCGTATGAATGTTGGTCAGATATTGGAGATTCATCTGGGGCATGCCGCCTATGGCCTGGGCCAGCAAATTAATGAATACGTAAGTCAAATGAAGCTGGACAAATTAAGGGAAAAAGTCATTCAAATTTTTTCTATGACTGAAACTCAGAAGAAGGATAAGAAAGAGGACACGCTTGTAATTGATATTGAAAAGATGTCTGATAAAGAGCTTGTTGATTTCGCATCACTTTACAAAAACGGCGTGCATATGGCAACGCCTGTTTTTGATGGTGCCAGTGAGGATGAGATCAAACAGATGATTGATATGGCTGGGTTTGATACATCCGGGCAAGCCGTGCTTTATGATGGCAGGACCGGTGAACCTTTTGATAAAGCGGTAACCGTTGGAGCCATGTATATGCTTAAGCTTCACCATCTGGTGGATGACAAACTTCATGCACGTTCCATTGGTCCCTATTCCCTGGTTACCCAGCAACCATTGGGTGGTAAAGCCCAGTTTGGTGGACAAAGACTTGGTGAGATGGAAGTCTGGGCAATGGAAGCATATGGTGCTGCCCACGCTTTACAGGAATTTTTGACTGTCAAGTCCGATGATATGATAGGCAGAACTCGAATGTATGAAAAAATAGTAAAAGGCCAGAATGTTCTTGAGCCTGGAATGCCTGAATCTTTCAGGGTTCTTACCAAAGAATTGAATAGTCTGGGTTTGGACATGAATCTTTTAGAAGGAATTAAATAAGGAGAAGATTTTGGACAATATATATGATTTCTTCGCAAAACCAAAAGATCCTAAGATTTATACGGGCGTTCAAATAAGCCTTGCATCTTCAGACCAGATTAGAGAGTGGTCTCATGGTGAAATAAAAAAACCGGAAACAATAAACTACAGGACATTCAAACCTGAAAGAGACGGACTTTTCTGTGCAAAAGTTTTTGGTCCCACTAAGGATTATGAGTGCAATTGTGGTAAATACAAACGCATGAAACATCGCGGGGTTGTCTGTGAAAAATGCGGTGTTGAAGTAATTCAGTCAAAAGTGCGGCGGGAGCGAATGGCTCATATAGAACTTGCGTCTCCTGTCTCTCACATCTGGTTTTTAAAAAGTCTTCCCAGTAAAATTGGCAATGCACTTGATTTGACATTAAAAAATCTTGAAAAAGTCCTTTATTTTGACTCCTATATTGTCATTGACCCAAAAGATACAGGCCTTAAAAAACTTCAACTTTTGTCCGACGATCAATATTATGAAGCCCTGGAAAATTTTGGTGATGGGTTTGTGGCCGGCATTGGTGCGGAAGCGATATTGAAGCTGCTGGAAGAGATTGATCTTCAAGCCGTTCATGATGAGCTTAAAGAAGAGATCAGCCTGACCAAATCCGTTGCCAAGAAACAGAAGATGTCCAAACGTCTTAGAGTAATTGATGCGTTTTTGACATCCGGGATTGAGCCCACACGGATGATTATGACGGCCTGCCCCATTCTCCCTCCTGATTTAAGGCCACTGGTGCCCCTTGAAGGCGGGCGGTTTGCGACATCTGATTTGAACGATTTATATAGAAGGGTATTAAACAGAAACAACCGGTTGAAAAGACTGGTTGATCTGAATGCGCCGGATATTATTGTCAGAAATGAAAAAAGGATGTTGCAGGAAGCTGTGGATGTTCTGTTTGACAATGGCCGCCATGGACGAGTGGTTACAGGCACCAATAAAAGGCCGTTAAAGTCATTGAGTGATACGTTAAAAGGAAAACAGGGACGTTTTAGACAGAACCTTCTCGGTAAACGGGTGGATTACTCTGGTCGTACGGTTATTACCGTTGGTTCTGAGCTGCGACTCCATCAATGCGGTATACCTAAAAAAATGGCTCTGGAGTTGTTTAAACCGTTTATTTATAATTATCTTGAAAAAAAAGGCCTCGTATCAACAGTTAAGAGCGCCAAGAAAATGGTTGAACGCGAGGAGACCGAAGTTTGGGATGCCCTTGAATCGGTTGTAAAAGAATATCCAGTGATGCTTAACAGGGCTCCAACACTCCATCGTCTCGGGTTTCAGGCCTTTGAGCCCGTATTAATCGAAGGGAAAGCGATTCAACTTCACCCTTTGGTTTGTCCTGCATTTAATGCAGACTTTGATGGTGATCAAATGGCGGTTCACGTACCGCTTTCTCTTGAGTCTCAGCTTGAGGCAAGGATCATGATGCTATCCACCAATAACATCCTGTCTCCTGCAAACGGTCAGCCTATAATTGTACCAACCCAGGATATTGTTTTGGGTATTTATTACATGACCCGTGCCGTTCGGCTTCAAAAGGGCGAGGGGGTAATATTTTCAGGTATTGAAGAAGTCAGACATGCATTTGATGCCGGTGAACTTGGCCTCCATGCCAAGATTAAAGTCCGAATTGATGGGGAAATGTACGATACCACCACAGGTAGGATTCTACTCTGGGAAACAATCCCTGGGGATACGCTTTTGTCATTGACGAGAATCAGAACTCAAACCCTTGAATATTGCGAAGCTGCAATGGAAGAATTAAAGACTGGAAAAGACTTTAACAAAGTTTTAGCAAAATATTCTGATGATGAAATTAAAAAAACCAAAGGGAAAACAGATTTTCTTACCAGAAAAGAATTTAAAAATATGTTTCAGGTATCTGAGATTGTCGTTGAACAACTTTATGGTCTGAAACAGGATCAGTTTACAGATATCAGAAAAGTGGGGGATTATTATACCATATTTAAAGTGGATGAACGCAAAACTACCCTGCCCTTTAATCTGGTAAACAAGCTGATGGATAAATCTTCCATTGTAAACTTGATTGATTATGCATACCGTAATATTGGCCTGAAGGAAACGGTTATCCTTTCAGACAGGCTTAAGGATATCGGTTATAAATATTCTACTTTGGGGGGTCTTTCCATCTGTGTGGATGATATGATTATTCCGGATGAAAAATGGGATATCATTGCAAAAGCTGAGAAGAATATTGAAGATATAAAAGATCAGTATTCCGAAGGATTGATTACCCAGGGTGAGAAGTATAATAAAGTGGTAGATATCTGGGCTCAAGCCACGGATGATATTGCCAATGCCATGATGGAAGTCATGAAAAACCCGAAGGGCACCACGCATAAGGATGAACCGGAAGAATTGAATGCGGTTTATGTTATGGCAGACTCAGGTGCTCGTGGAAGCAAAGACCAGATGCGTCAGCTGGCCGGAATGCGTGGGTTGATGGCTAAACCTTCTGGCGAGATCATTGAAAATCCGATTACAGCTAATTTCCGCGAAGGACTGTCAGTCCTTCAATATTTTATATCAACCCATGGTGCGCGTAAGGGTTTAGCTGATACCGCTTTGAAGACAGCAAACTCGGGATATCTCACAAGACGTCTGGCCGATGTAGGTCAGGATTGTACAATTGTTGAACCCGATTGTGGTACCATTAACGGTATTGAGGTGGAATCACTATACGAGGGGGGTGAAGTCATTCAAACTCTTGGTGAGAGAATCCTTGGAAGGGTTACCCAGGAAGATATTCATGACCCCTACTCAGATGAATTTATTGTCGGGGTGGATACCGAGCTTTCTGAAAGTGACGTTAAAACGATTGAAGCAGCGGGTGTTCAAAAAGTTAAAATTCGTTCCGTTCTTACCTGTAATTCTAAGCATGGAGTTTGCTCCAGGTGTTACGGACGAGATCTGGCCCATGGTGTAACCGTTGAAATCGGTCAAGCCATTGGTATTGTTGCAGCTCAGTCCATTGGTGAACCTGGGACCCAGTTGACCATGAGAACCTTTCACATTGGTGGTACCGCTTCAAGAAAAGTAGAGGTTGCAGAAATTAAGGCCAGAGTCGGTGGTATATTGAAATACAATGAAGATATCCAGACCGTAATTTCTGCCCAAAACCATGTCATTGTAATGAACCGCAAAGGCGGGGGCATCACCATTGTTGGAGAAGAAGGGCGTGAGAGAGCCAAGGAGACGGTTATTTATGGTGCTACCCTCCATATCCCTGATGGTAAGGAAGTCGAACCGGGTGATGTGATTGCCACATGGGATCCTTTTACAACGCCGATTATCACAGAAGTTTCCGGCCGCATTCGATTTGCTGACATAGAAGTTGGTAATACGGTCCAGGAGCAGATTGATCAGGTAACCGGTAAAGTTTCCCGTACGATTATTGAAGGTAGAGATAGTGAGATTCGACCCAGAATTACCATTAAGGATAAAGAGGGAAAAGGCGTAAAACTTGCGAATTCTAAAGCAGCCATGTACTATCTGCCGGTGAATGCCATTCTTACTATTGATGAAGATGACCAAGTCATGGCTGGGGATGTGATTGGAAAATTGCCTAGAGCAACCACAAAAACCAAGGATATTACAGGTGGTCTTCCAAGAGTTGCAGAGCTATTTGAAGTCAGAAAACCAAAAGATCCTGGCGTACTTACAGAGATTGATGGATATGTTGCCGTGTCCAAGGGCACAAAAGGAAGACAGAAAGTCACTATTACTCCTGCTGATGTCGGAGAAAAGAAAGAATACTCCATCCCTAAGGGTCAGCATGTCACTGTTTATGATGGTGATTATGTGAAAGCTGGTGATCCATTGATTGCCGGAAGTGCTAATCCCCAGGATATTATGAACATCAAGGGTGAAGTGGCATTGGCAAAATATCTGGTGGATGAGGTACAAGAAGTTTATCGGCTTCAGGGCGTAAGAATTAATGATAAACACATTGAAGTGGTGATCCGCCAGATGATGAGGCGGGTAAAAGTTATTAGTACAGGAGACACCAATTTTATACCCGATGAACAGGTGGATAGAATCCATTTTGAAGATGTAAATCGGGAAGTGGCCATGACGGGTGGAGAGCCTGCAAAAGGGGAGCCGTTGATCCTTGGTATTACAAAAGCCTCTTTGTCTACCGACAGCTTTCTTTCTGCCGCATCATTTCAGGAAACAACAAAAGTGTTGACCCTTGCTGCCATAGAAGGAAAGTATGATGGCCTTAAAGGATTGAAAGAGAATGTTGTAATGGGCCGACTCATCCCTGCTGGAACCGGTTTCCCCGGATACAGCGATGTTGAAGTAGGGTTTGGAGTGGGCGCACAGGTGTGATTAAAAATAAAAAAACTTGACATTTAGAATAAGTGAAAGTAAAATTGAATATTTTGTCGTGTATGACAATGGTTATAATTTGATAAGGAGCGTAAGGGAACGTTATGCCGACCATTAATCAGTTGGTTAGAAAAGGTAGGAAAAAAGCAGAGAAAAAGGTTAGTACGCCTGCTTTGAAAGGTGGACCTCAGAAGCGTGGAGTTTGTACCAGAGTGTACACTTCAACTCCAAAGAAGCCTAACTCTGCTTTGAGAAAAGTAGCCAGGGTTCGTTTGACTACCGGAATGGAAGTTGCTGCATATATACCAGGCATGGGCCATAACCTTCAGGAGCACTCTGTTGTTCTTGTCAGGGGTGGCAGGGTAAAAGACCTTCCGGGTGTTCGCTATCATATAGTCAGGGGCGCTCTTGATACATTAGGTGTTGATGATAGAAGACAGGGTCGATCAAAGTACGGAGCAAAAAGACCTAAATAAATATTAAAAGATTTAAATTTAAGTTATGGTGGATATGAATGATGGCTGTAAAAGAGATTAACCTTGATAATTTAACAAAAAATGCAACCCAGGAAGAAAAGCTTGCCGCTAAATTTGTTAACTGCGTTATGAAGCAAGGGAAAAAAAACGCAGCTCGCAAAGCAGTAAAAAATGCGTTGCTGATGGCACAGGATAAAATTGGTGAGCCTGCTCTGGATGTTCTTAAAAAAGCAATTGACAATATCAGGCCTGCGGTTGAGGTTAAATCCAGGAGAATAGGCGGTTCGACATACCAGGTGCCGACTGATATCAAACCCAGCAGGCAGACAGCTCTCGCTTTTCGTTGGTTGATTAACTTCAGCCGCAATCGTTCTGAAAAGGGATTTGCAAATAAGCTTGCTTCAGAACTGCTTGACGCTTGTAACGGACGTGGCGGAGCAATGAAGAAAAAGGAAGATACACATAAAATGGCAGAGGCCAACAAGGCATTTGCACATTTCAGATGGTAATTAATATTTTGAATATCCTGATAACATTCCACAGGAGGAGTTAAGAAGATGGCAAAGGAAAAATTTGAGCGGACAAAGCCGCATGTGAACATAGGAACGATTGGTCACATTGACCATGGTAAGACTACGCTTACAGCTGCGATCACAAAGCATTCAGCATTGAAAGGCTATGGTAAATATGTTCCGTTTGATGAGATTGACAAGGCGCCTGAAGAAAGAGAGCGTGGTATTACTATAGCCACAGCCCATGTAGAGTATGAGACAAAGAATCGTCACTATGCTCATGTGGACTGCCCGGGTCATGCCGACTACATTAAGAACATGATTACAGGCGCAGCCCAGATGGACGGTGCAATACTGGTAGTAAGCGCTGATGACGGTCCCATGCCCCAGACAAGGGAGCATATTCTTCTTGCGCGTCAGGTAGGTGTGCCCACGATTGTTGTGTTTTTGAACAAATGCGACATG
>JAHJDU010000258.1 GCA_018812385.1 Pseudomonadota bacterium | reverse complement strand
TCTCTTTTTCCCGACAATTGTGTGGAGTATTTTGTTTCTTATTATGATTATTACCAGCCCGAAGCCTATATCCCGGCAAGCGATACCTATATCCAAAAGGATTCATCCATCAATGAGGTCATTGACAAGATGCGGCACTCTGCCACACGATCCGTTCTTGCCCGGAAGGATGTGATTGTGGTGGCCAGTGTATCCTGTATTTATGGCCTGGGAGCGCCTGAAGATTATCTTGCTTTAAGGGTGACACTTACTATGGATATGGAAATTTCAAGGGAAAAGGTATTGGAGAAGTTTGTTAATATCCAGTATACCCGTAATGATACTGATTTCCATCGCGGGGTATTCAGGGTTCGGGGCGACAGGGTTGAAATTTTCCCAGCCTATGAAGAGGATAAAGCCGTTCGGATCGATTTTTTTGGAGATACTATTGAAGGAATTTCAGAGATTGATCCTTTAAAGGGGGATGTCCTGAAAAGCTTTGATCAGATCGTGATATATCCAGCCTCCCATTATGTCACCAAGCAAAAGACTCGAAAAAGGGCTATGGAAGCCATTGTTGAAGAGCTAAAAACACGTCTTGAATATTTTTATAGCAATAACAAGCTTGTGGAAGCCCAGCGCCTGGACGAAAGAACCCGGTATGACCTGGAAATGCTCAATGAAATAGGTTATTGCAACGGGATTGAAAATTATTCCAGGCATCTGACCGGTCGTAAACCTGGCGAACCTCCGCCAACCCTACTGGATTATATGGATGATGATTTTCTTCTGTTTTTTGATGAAAGCCATATTTCTGTTTCCCAGTTAGGGGCCATGTACAAGGCAGACCGTTCACGAAAAACAACCCTTGTAGAACACGGGTTCAGGCTGCCTTCAGCCATTGACAACCGGCCCCTTCAATTTGAAGAGTTTAAACAAAAAACGCCCCAGGTTATCTATGTTTCTGCCACACCCGCAGATTATGAAATGGAAAAGGCGGGAGATAAGATAGCCGAACAGATTGTCAGGCCAACAGGACTGCTTGACCCGGAAGTGGAGATCCGGAGCGCCAAAAGCCAGGTAGATGATCTTTATGAAGAGATCATGAAACGGGTAGAGGCGAGAGAAAGGGTTCTTGTGACCACCCTGACCAAAAGGATGGCAGAAGACCTGACAGATTATTATTCAGATCTGGGGATAAAGGTAAAATATCTTCATTCAGATATTCCGACAATGGAAAGAATGGATATTATCCAGGATCTTCGAAGAGGCTTGTTTGATGTACTCATCGGGATCAATCTTTTAAGGGAGGGTCTTGATATCCCCGAAGTCTCACTTGTGGCCATACTGGATGCAGACAAGGAGGGGTTTTTAAGATCTTTCCGGTCCTTTATACAGATTTTTGGCCGGGCTTCCAGAAATGTATTTGGCAGGGTGATCATGTATGCGGAAAAAGAGACCGCCTCCATGAAAAAAGCCATTTTTGAGACAAAAAGGCGACAGAAAATTCAGCGAGCATATAATGAAAAACATAATATTGTACCCACCACCATCCAGAAAAATATTAATTTATTAAAATATTCAGCCGACAGCCAGGCAGTACTCCAAGGATCTGTGGATGAAGATATACAGAATTATGAAGACCGGGAATTGAACCTGGAAGATATTGTCAAAGACCTGGAATATAAAATGAAACTGGCAGCAGAAAACCTTGAATTTGAAAAAGCAGCAGAATACAGGGATAAAATTAAAGAATTGATGGATATTAAGCGGGTTTATGGACCATGATAAGTTTGATACTTGAAAAATACGGGCAGACCCCTCATCAACCCGGTGTTTATCTGATGAAGGATACCAAAGGCAGCACCATTTATGTTGGCAAGGCCAAAGATCTTAAAAAGAGACTGTCATCATATTTTATAAAAAAAAATAATCATGATGCAAAGACAGCAGTTCTTCTTGAAATGATCAAGGATTTTGAAATTATTATTACATCTTCGGGTCATGAAGCCTTTATCCTTGAATCCAACCTGATCAAAGAATACAACCCCAAGTATAATGTGATTCTCAAAGACGGGAAAAATTATCCATTGCTCAGAATTGATATGAATGAGACCTTTCCTGCCATCCATAGAGTCAGAAAAATAAAAAATGATAAAGCCCATTATTTTGGTCCCTATTCTTCAAGTCACAGCGTCAATAAAACCTTAAACCAGATTCAAAAAATATTTAAGCTGCGCCGTTGCAAAAACACCCAGTTTAAAAACCGGTCAAGGCCTTGTCTTAATTTTCAGATCAAGGCCTGTCTGGGTCTTTGCTGCAATGATATCTCTGCCGTGGAATATAAAAAACAGGTTAAGGATGCGATTCTTTTTTTAAAAGGAAGATCACACCAGGTCGTAAAAAAACTCAAAGCCCAGATGATGAGGTACGCATCCTCCCGGGAATATGAAAAAGCAGCCCAGATTCGGGATACAATATTTGCCATTGAAAACATCCTGGAAAAACAAGTGGTGGTCAGCCCGGATATGATAGACCGGGATATCATTGCCTTTGCTGCAGACAAGGGCAGGGTGGTGATAACTGTGATGATCGTTCGATCCGGGTATCTGATTGATACAGCTCATTATCCCCTTGATCTGGGATTTAAGGAACCCGTTGAAATTCTTTCAGCGTTTTTAGAACAATATTATAAACATATGGAATTTTTGCCTTCTATTATCCTGCTGAGCCGGAAAATTGAGAACACGGAGGAGCTGGAACATTTATTTGCAGAAAGAAAAGGGAAAAAGGTGAGTATTCATGTTCCCGTTCAGGGTGAAAAAAAACGGCTTGTTGAAATGGCCCTTGTGAATGCCTCAAGGGAACTTGAAAAAAGAGTGCTTAAGGAAGAAGAGGAAAAAGCCTCTATCTCCATGCTCAAGGAGCTCATGGGAATGAAAATTCTGCCTGCCAGAATCGAATGCTTTGATAACTCCAACCTTTCAGGCCAGGACCCCGTATCTTCCATGGTGGTGTTTAAAGATGGAAGGCCTTATAAAGACGGCTATCGCAAGTTTATTATCCGGGATCTTGATTTTCAGGATGATTACGCATACATGTATCAGGTCCTTGAGCGCCGTTTTTCAAGAGATCCCTCAGAAATGCCATTTCCGGATCTTTTGGTGGTTGACGGGGGCAAAGGGCAGCTTTCAATGGCCATGGCTGTTTTAAAAGAATTGAATATTGAAAACAACTTCATGGTGGCTGGTCTTGCAAAAAAGAACGAGGCAAAAGGCGAGGAATTTGATAAAATTTATATTCCGGGACGATCCAACCCATTAAACACGGGCCAGGCGAAAAAAGCATTATATCTTTTACAGCAGGTGAGGGATGAAGCCCACAGGTTTGCCATTACATTCCAGAGAAAACGCCGGGAAAAACGGGCAGGACTTTCAATCCTTGATACCATTCCGGGTATCGGTCCAAAGAAAAAAAAGATCCTGTTAAAGCATTTTAAAGGTATTACCCATATGAAAACAGCATCAATTGATGAGATGGCAGATCTTCCCGGAATGAATAAAATATTGGCAGAACAAGTGATAAATAGCCTTAACACCAAGTGAGTGGATATTTCCCAGCTCAGGGGGAAACCGGGACAAATCACTAATTTTTTTTGCAATATCCGGCTTTTTGATGTGACGTTCTTTTTATAAACTTTTACAGATACATTTTGAATTATTGAATATTGGGGCAGTTAACCTTTCGCAAGTATTTTTGATTTTCAGAATTGGTATAAAAATTGAAAAATGTCCGTCAAATGTACTCCAATAAAGAACACTCTGGCAGATTCTTTCTGAGTCAATTATATTTTAACTAAAGTCGAAAATTATTTTATTTTTCTTGCACCTCATATCTTTTTTTTATAGTTTTCCACTGAAAAGGATTTAATTAAACAACAAAAATATAAAGTAACCGTTCACGGCCTCAAACGCCCCGTTGAAAAGCTGGAAGACAGAAAGATAAACGGCATTTTGTATCGCAACCTTCAATAATGGAAAAAATCTTGAAGATATACTACTGCTTCTACCGTTTCATCCTTGATTAGAATTATGAACTAAAGGGGAGTAGCCAAGAGAAAAATGTTTAATTTAAAGACGGCTTAGGAAATATCGGCCTTATGATCAGCTTGAAAATACTCGCATCACCTATGACGTAT
>JAHJDU010000257.1 GCA_018812385.1 Pseudomonadota bacterium | reverse complement strand
CGCGCAACTTCAGGGTCTGTGGATGCCCTTATTGTGGTTGTAAACCCTGGGAAAAGAAGCCGCGTTGCAGCAGATAAAATAAGAAAACTGGGGCAGGATATCGGGATTAAAAATATTGTAGTATTGGGAAACAGAGTCAGGTCTGATGAAGACAAACATCTGATCCAGGACAGTATGCCGGGTTATGAAATCCTGGGATTTATTCCGGAAATGGATGAAATTGCACGTTCTGACAGGGACGGCATACGCCCATTTGATGATATAACCAAGATCCCGGAAGAGTTAAAAGAGATCACCAAAAAACTTATTGAACTGGGTTCATAGACAACTTATAGTGCCTGCCAGACTATTTTGCTTGAAATGCAGCGATAGTAGTATCCAGCATCCGATTTGAGTATCCCCATTCATTATCAAACCAGGCCTGGATTTTAACCAGGCGTTTTCTGCTGACCCGGGTCTGGTGAAGATCAATGATTGACGATCGGGGATCATGATTAAAATCACAGGACACCAAGTGTTCGTCTGTCACGCCCAGGATATCTTTCAATCCCTGTTCAGATGCTTTTGTTAACATATTGTTAACAGCTTTGATATCAGTATCAGACTTTACCAGAATAACTATATCCATGATGGAGACATTGGTGGTGGGAACCCTGATGGCAAGTGTTTCAAATTTTCCTTCCATGGATGGCAATATTTTTGAAATTCCCTTTTCCAGGGCTGTATTCACCGGAATGATGGACAGCATGGCTGAACGTGTTTTTCTCAGATCAGGATTATAAGCATCAATCACTGGCTGATCATGCATGGCAGAATGAATCGTGGTAATGGTCCCGCTTTCAATCCCCAGGTTTTGATCCAGCACATAAAGGACCGGGATCACACAATTGGTTGTGCAGGATGCATTGGAGATGATGGTATGGTCTTTTTTTAATACATGATGATTGACACCATATACAATGGTGGCATCTATTTCATCTGCTGCCGGCTGTGAAAAAATCACTTTTTTTGCCCCTGAAAGAAGATGTAACTCCGCAGATTCCCTGTCCTTATAGACTCCGGTGCAATCAAGGACTATATCAATATTTAGATCTTTCCAGGGAATGTTAACGATATTTTTTTCCTGAAATATTTTTATCCTGTTTTTACCTATTATCAGGGCTGAAGAATCATTTTCAACCTTTAGAGGAAACCTGCCATGGGTTGAATCATATTTGGTTAAATGATAAATGGTTCTCTCATCAGCTGTCTCATTGATGGCAACAAGATTAATTTTATTATAAAACTCTTCAGATTCATATAAAGCTCTGGTAATACACCGCCCGATTCTTCCATACCCATTGATTGCAATATTAATTTTCATTTTTATTCCATCTTAAAAAATGCAAAAGTATTTATCCAAATTTATTCCAATATTCAAAATTTACTAAGTCTCTATACCATAAACCGCTCTACAAATTAATGATAAAATTACCAGGAATGCCTTATTTGCTTAGAATATAAAAAGGATAAATCTGCACAGGACCAAGTTATGAAAGCATGGCATCAGGAATGGCTTTTAAAAAGCCTATCAAACGTCAGGTCGTATGAAGAGATATGATATTTTAATGCAGACATCCCTATTAAGGAAGATGATGAGTAAGGAATGTGCTGGATGGGAATGGATGAAAATTCATTTTCAATATTTTTTTCTTTTGGCCCCTCCTGCATCCGGTCATTACAGATCAGTCCCTTTACCTCAATGTTCAAGGAATTGAGCTGGTCAAGGATACGTCTGGTTTCAGCCACAGACAGCACATCCTGGTTGAATACAGCAAAGAAATTGGATTTTTGAGGATCTTCAAAAATATCCTTAAGTGCCTGATAATCGGATTTGATCTCCCGGATTCTTGACAGGACTTTATCCCGTTCAAATTCTTTTCCGGCAAATTTAATTCTGGAAATAATTTCCTTTCGCTTATAAATTTCCATCCGCAGTTTTTCAAGCTGATCAACCCATATCAATGACAGGGCAGGCAAATTAAAAAATCTTAATGACAGGGCTGTTGGCGGCATGTCAATGATCAGATAATCATATCCCTTATACCTGGTTTGAAGGTTCATGAAAGCTGTAACCAAAGCATATTCCTCCATGCCCGGAGAAAATTTTAAAATATCAAAATAATTGTCCAGGTTAAAGGCTGTCAGATATGCATAGCTGTTTTTAACATTCTGGGCAGTTTTCTTTAAATACTGCTTGATTTCTTTATCCCGGTCAATTTGGAGGACTTCAAGGCAAGGCCCTATTGTGCATGCTTTATCGGAAAAATCCGTCTCAAAAATATCAGACTGGTTGTGGGCATCATCAAAAGAGGCCAGAAGCACTTTTTTACCTTTTTCCATCAGCACCAGTGACAAAAGTGCAGATGCCGTGGATTTTCCCGTTCCACCCTTGCCTAAGAAAAATAATGTTTGAAGTTCGGTCATGATTTTTATCCTATATCAAATACGGAAAACAGCCTGGATAATGGTTCATTGGCCGTATCCACCCTTTCAAGAAGCAAAATCAAATCCTTTTCCATTAAAGGGAGAAGATCCATGCAGATCTGCACTGGTGGAGATGGCATTCCAATGAATGTTCCCTGTACCAGAAGGGCGAAAATATACTCCAGTTCTTCTTGCTCCGCCTCAATGGCCCCAACGGCCTTATATCTTGCCACTTCGTCAGCCACCTGCCAGAAGCCTGTAAGACGGTTTTTCATTCTTCCGATGATATCGAGGATATATGTTCCTGGTCTGATCATTTTACCCGGAATATTTTCCGGTCAAAATTGATTCGCTTTTGGGACGGAAAATAATAATAGACTGCATACAGGGCCATCAGAACGATGGCGGCAGCAAAAAACCTGGGAAAATCACATAAAACAGCTACAAAAGCAAAATACGGTGTAATCATTGATATCCAAAGAATTTTTCTTTGAAAAGATAAAAATTCTTTGGCTGGAACCCCTCTTTGCTTACGCATGGAATGGGCAAAAAGAGTTCGGATAAAAAGGGGGCCTGCAATGGCAGTAATGACTGATAAAATAAATAGCACGGAATGCAGAACAGATGAAATGACAAACTGCCCCGACGTAATAAAATTTAATTGTCTTGCCAGGCCAAAGGCCAGAAAAAGGCCCATTGCCGGTAAAATTATTATAATAAATTGTCTCTTAAGTATTGTATGCATTTTAAATAATCATATGATCCAGGAGAAATCTTTTCTCCCGGATCATACTATTTATCATCAGGATTCAGATTTCATACTCATAAATTTCAGGAATCCTTCAACAGTGATCCAGATAGCAAGGAGAAGGATCACTCCATTAATTATCTGGAGCATCATATTATTGCTGGCACCGAACGAGGTCTGATTCAGTATAAGTGCCCATATGGTCATAAACATCATTAATACGGCTGGGATACCTGATACCAACCATTTCATACCGCCTTTGGTTTTCAGGTACAAGGTAATAATGATCAGGGCCAGGCCTGCAAGGGTCTGGTTGACCGCACCAAACAGGGGCCAGAGTTTTAGCGCACCGTTTCCACTGGCGCCCGTTGCAAAGGCAAGTGCCAAAGCAGTTGCCACAGCTATAAAAGTAGCCACATATTTACCCGTTAGAAAATCTATTTTAAAACTACCGAAAAGCTCAGAAACAATATATCGCTGGATCCGGGTTGCCGTATCCAGGGTTGTTCCGGCAAAAGATGCTACAAATACCCCCATGA
Source organism: Pseudomonadota bacterium (assembly GCA_018812385.1). Classification (GTDB taxonomy): domain Bacteria; phylum Desulfobacterota; class Desulfobacteria; order Desulfobacterales; family Desulfobacteraceae; genus Desulfobacula. Next base: position 6,867 of record JAHJDU010000257.1, on the reverse strand, counting down.
TAGCCAGCCCAAAAGTATTGGGCAATCCAGTTGAGGCAATCATGTTGGCAGATCCGTTCACAAAAGCCGAGATTTTAGAGCCAAGGCCGGCGGCGGCGGCCCATGAAGAATAATGGGTTGTCCAGGCTGCCACCCCCATCAGGGTTTCACCTGATTTGGTCACATAGCCCATACCTATTCCAGCAGAGACGGCAATTATAACCAGTGTGGCAAGAGCCCCTTCCATGAGCATGGAACCATAACCTACAAATAGAGAATCAGTTTCATACCTGACCTGTTTGGCAGATGTTCCTGAGGATACCAGGGAATGAAACCCTGAAATAGCACCGCAGGCAATAGTGATAAACAGGAAAGGCCACATTGGGGGTGCCTTTGCAGGTGCCATCTGAATTGCCGGAGCAACGATGTGAAGATTCCCGCCAAAAGCGGAAAGGGCCACACCCAGAACCAATAGAAGCATGATAATCATTAACTGGTGGGAGTTTATAAAGTCACGGGGCTGGAGCAATGTTGTTACAGGAAGAGTAGAGGCAATAAATGCATAGATCAAAAGGATAATAGTCCATACACCCGTCGGTGGAATCCCTGCAATAGCCGGCATTTTAATGGGAAAGTAAACACCGATATACACTGTGACATACATTAAAACCACGGCAATAATGGACCAGGTCAAGATACTTTTGCCCTGTTTATAAATGGCATGTCCAAGGTAAAGGGCAATGGCAACCTCACACCAGACCGGGAATACAGATGCCGGATACATGGCAAAGACCACGGCAATGATTAACCCGAAAATGGCGATCACAATCCATAATTCTAAAAATACAATTAAAAAAAAGAAAAACCTGGTGCGGTCGTTGACATATTTTGAAGTATAGTCGGCAATGGATTTTCCCTGGTTTCTCATGGAGATAATCAAGGCACCGAAATCATGAACCGCCCCCATGAAAATACTACCGAAAAATACCCATATCAATGCCGGAACCCATCCCCAGATAATGGCGATGGCGGGTCCTACAATGGGCCCGGTTCCGGCAATGGATGTAAAATGATGCCCGAAAATCACTTCCTTTTTCGTGGGAACATAATCCATACCATCTTCCAATTCAACGGAAGGTACCGTGGCCGTCTGGGATAATTTAAAAATTTTCTGACCGATGAATTTGCCATACAGGTTATACATTAAGATATAACCTATAAACGCAACAACCATGATTACTAGTGCACTCATTTAATTGTCTCCTTATTTCAATAAAGATTAATATAAATCACGGCAAAAGCATTTGATGGTTCGTGCTTTTGTCAGCTCAAAACCTTGACTAACTTCACTCTTTGACTGACTTCACTCTTTTCATACATGAAAAACAAAATAAATACCAGTGATTATTTTTATACTGATACATATAGATTTTTCATTTATCCTTTCAATAATCTAAAAATTATTTTTTTAATACTTTTTTCTAAAAGTTATCCCTTGCTGCCATATCCGATTTTCCCTAAGGATTCTTCAATTTCATCCAGGATGGAATAGTCATCAATGGTTGCAGGGACTTTGTACCGTTTTTTATCTGCAATGGACCGCATGGTGCCCCTTAAGATCTTGCCGGATCTTGTTTTGGGAAGCCTTTTTACCACTATTGCGGTTTTAAACGCTGCAACCGGTCCGATCTTGTTTCTGACCAGGGCAATGACTTCTTTGACAACCTCAGCATGGTCTCTTATAACACCGGCATTTAAAACCATCATTCCCAACGGGATCTGGCCTTTGAGCTGATCCTCAACTCCCATGACCGCACACTCGGCCACATCCGGGTGTTCTGCAATGACTTCTTCCATGCCACCCGTGGACAGTCTGTGGCCGGCAACATTTATAATGTCGTCTGTTCTGGCCATGACAAAAACATAGCCGTCTTCATCGATAAAACCTGCATCAGAAGTTTCATAGTATCCGGGAAACGCTTTCAGATAGGAATCAACATATCTCTGGTCATTCTGCCAGAGCGTTGGCAATGTACCAGGAGGCAGGGGCAGTTTGGCTACGATAGCACCAATTTCTCCCGCAATGATCGGGTTTCCATCATCACCCAGAACAGTCATTTTCCACCCGGGAACAGGTTTTGTGGGAGATCCGGGTTTTATGTCAAATTGGTGAAGCCCGACACAGTTTGCTGCAATGGCCCAACCCGTCTCTGTCTGCCACCAGTGATCAATCACTGGTACATTGAGGGCGTTTTGTGCCCAGAACAACGTATCTGGATCCAGTCTTTCTCCTGCCAGAAACAGATAGTTAAAACAGGACAAGTCAAATTTTTCCATCAATTGCGCTTTTGAGTCCTCCCGTTTAATAGCTCTGAATGCAGTGGGGGCGGTAAACAGGGTTTTTACCTTATGTTGTGAAATGATTCTCCAGAATACAGAGGCATCCGGTGTACCAACTGGTTTACCTTCAAAAATAATGGTTGTACACCCCTTTAAAAGTGGGCCATAGACAATATATGAATGGCCTACGACCCATCCGATATCAGAGGCTGCCCAGTATACATCACCTTTATCAACTCCGTAAATGGCTCCCATGGTCCACTTTAAAGCCACCATGTGTCCGCCATTATCCCTTACAACTCCTTTGGGTTGCCCCGTTGTACCGGAAGTATAAAGAATGTATAAAGGATCCGTTGCTTTCACAGGAACACAATCATGGGGAAAAGCTGTTGTCATGGCTTCTTCCCAGTCAAAATCCCGCCCCCCAATCATGCTGGCTTTGGCCTGGGGACGTTGAAAAATGATACAGGCATCAGGTTTGTAATCTGAAAGTTCAATGGCCTGGTCCAGAAGCGGCTTGTATTGAATGACTTTTTTTATTTCAATACCGCAGGAAGCCGATACAATCACTTTTGGTTTGGCATCATTGATACGGGTGGCAAGCTCATTGGCTGCAAATCCGCCAAATACAACAGAGTGGACCGCACCTATCCTGGCACAAGCCAGCATTGCAAAGACTGCCTGGGGAATCATCGGCATATAAATGATAACCCGATCTCCTTTGCCAACACCCTTGGATGCAAGAATTCCTGCAAATTTTGCAACCTGGTCTTTTAACTGCAAATAGGTATATTTTTGAATGGTATCAGTTACGGGGCTGTCATAGATAATGGCATCCTGTTCACCCATACCGTTATCCACGTGAAGATCAACGGCATTGTAACAGGTATTTACTTCACCGCCGGTAAACCACCTGTAAAAAGGTTTGTTCGAATCATCCAGTACCTTGTCCCATTTTTTATACCAGTGACAGTCCTGGGCTATCTTTCCCCAGAAACAGTCAGGATCATTTATGGATTGCTCATAAGCTTTTGTATACAGATTGGGCATTTATTTTCTCCTGAAAATACCTTGGCTGAAAAGATTATTTTTGAACCATGGCCCTGATTTCTTCAACCACTTCCGGATTCGCCAGCGTCATTACATTACCGACATCACCCTTGTTTGATATGGCCCCTAAAACCCGTCTCATGATTTTGCCGGAACGGGTCTTGGGCATATCCGGTACAAGCCATACCTTTCTAGGTTTTGCAATTTTACCGATCTGATCACATATTGCGTCGGATATTTTTTGTGCCAGTTCTTCAGTCGGTACAACACCGGTCTTTAATGCGATATAAAGATCAGGCTCTATCCCTTTAATTTCATGGGCAACCGGCACAACAGCCGCTTCTGCAACCTCTTCAACAACAAGGGCAGCAGACTCAATTTCTTTGGTTCCAAGCCTGTGGCCTGACACATTGATAACATCATCGATTCTTCCCAGGATTCTGAAATATCCGTCCTCAGACATTGTGGCGGCATCGCCCGCAAGATAGGGCCAGTCTTTCCAATCCTTGCTTGTACTATCCCTGCAGATATCTGCAAAATAGGTATCCACAAACCGCTGCCTGTCTCCCCAGATGGTCTGGAACATACCAGGCCAGGGGTTCTGGATACAGATATTGCCGGCAATACCAGCTTCCGTGATTTCCTTGCCCTCATCATCTAAAATAAATGGATGAATTCCGGGAACTCCGGGACCGGCACTGCCCGGTTTCATGGGTTTGATCCCAGGAACGGTGCTACAGAGAAAGCCACCTGTTTCTGTCTGCCAATATGTATCGACGATAACCGCTTCTCCCTTACCCACGACAGCTTCATACCATTTCCATACCGCAGGTTCAATGGGTTCGCCAACAGTGGTCATATGTTTGAAATGGTAATTATATTTTGCAGGCTCATCCGGTCCAAGCTTTCTTAAGGCTCTGATGGCTGTAGGCGCAGTATGGAAGATATTCACATCAAGCTGCTGGGCAATTCTCCAGGAACGTCCGGCATCAGGATAAGTGGGCACACCTTCATAAATCACGGATGAAGCGCCAAGTGCCAGCGGGCCGTATACAATAAAGGAATGACCCGTTATCCAGCCGATATCTGCCATACACCAGTATACATCTTCGGGATGGATGTCCTGGATATATTTTGACATGGCCGTAACATAGGAAAGGTATCCTCCTGTACCATGCTGACATCCTTTGGGTTTACCCGTTGTTCCGCTGGTATACATCAAAAAGAGTGGATCTTCAGATAACATTTTTTCGGGTTTAACACGGGCACCGAAATAATTTTTAAGTTCATCATTTACCAAATAATCTCTTTTCCCCACCAAAGGCGTATCCGATGAATACTTACCAGGATATCTTTGCCATACCAGAACTTTGTCAACAATTTGCCCTTGTTTGGAAGATATCTTGACAGCATCATCTGCATTGACTTTGTGGTTTAATAATTTGCCTGCCCTGTAATAGGCATCCATTGTGATCAGGACCCGGGAGTTTGAATCCACTATCCTGTCTGCACAGGCACTGGCGGAAAAACCGCCGAATACTACGGAATGGATGACCCCGAGCCTTGCACAGGCCAGCATTGTTATGGGAAGCTCAGCAGACATGGGCATGTGAATGGTAACTCTGTCTCCTCTTTTAAGTCCTGCAAAATCTCTCAGGAGTGCTGCAAATTCATTCACGCGCACATAGAGTTCCTGATAGGTAATGTGATCAACTCTTTCTTCTTCAAGCTCAGGTACAAAATGAATGGCCGTTTTGTTTTTATTATCTTTCAGATGTCTGTCTATACAATTGTAGCTGGCATTGAGCAATCCCCCCTTAAACCATTTATAACAGGGGGCATCACTGGTATCCAATACTTCATCCCAATATTTATACCAGGTTAAAAGCTCTGCATATTCTGTGAAATAATCTGGAAAATTGTCCAGGCTGAATCGCTCAAATATTTCCGGGTCAGCAAGATTGGCTTGAGCAATGAATTTAGTAGAAGGATAATAATAATCTTCCTCTTTCCAGTGTACTGCAATCTGGGCTTCCGTGGTTTCAACAACATCTTTTCTGCTCATTTATTATCTCCTTTTGAACATATCTATTTAGTGAATCAGATTCATGTCATCCTTAACCCTTATTAATAAGTTTAATTTAAGTCAATAGAAAAATTGTATCTATTCACGAGGTTCATAGTGATTTTTTCAGAATGTTTTCATATAGTTTTACTATGATTTCCCATGAAAACTGCTCCATCTTTATGGACAATTTTTTCTGCAGCGGCAAATAGTCTTGATAATTTACGAGCATGTCTTGAAGTTTTTTTAGCAGGTCTTGTTTTGTCTGATATAAAACCTTGGAATGAAATTCTGCTGGTATAATTTCAGGATAAGACAACCTGTCCGGCAGCAATGGTATACAACCGAATCTGACTGACTCGACAACGGAAATGCCAAAATTCTCCTGGATGGCACAGCTTACGACAATTGCACCTTTTTTCAACCAGTTTACATACTCGTTCCGGGATTCAACATACCCGTAAACAAGTATTTCCTCTTTAAATTTTTCTTTAGCTTTTTTAAAGATATCAGGAAAGATATCATATTTTTCCCCGAGCAGGGCCAGAGAAAAAGAAATATTCTTTTCTTTTAAAGCGCTCAAGGCATCAAAAAAAAACTCAGGATTTTTATCATATTCCCACCTGTGATTCCATATGATCAAAGGCGCTTTGACATCCCTTTCCTTTAAATCAATCACGCCGGTTTCAAATCGGCATCCCGGATAAACCACCTGGGTTTTTTCCCTGATTTGTTTGATCATCCAACCTGGCCTGAAATCCGGCATCTTTTTGATCAATCGGCTTGCTGATGTCATAAAATCATTAAAATGAAATTTAGAATTAAATAAAACCTTATCTGCTGCAAAGGCAGAAATAATATTGGTGAAACCCAGGTGTAAATCTCTTTTTTCATCAGGGGCCAATGGATAGGACAATTGATTCTCATGAAAATACATTAATACAGGGGGAAGGCCAATGCCTGCAAGAGATATAAAATCTGTTAAATCAAACATATCAGTGACGATAATTGCATCAAAGACTGAAAAATCTTTGATATGATTGATAAAATAAAGGGCTGCTCCTCTCATCCGCCATTTCCAGAATCTGTCCGGAAGCGTCACAAGGGTCACATCGTGACAGGAGTGGGCCTTAAAACCCAGAGCAAAATCTTTATGAGAGCCGCCGAAAAAAGGTTCGAGAAAAAGAATTTTCATAATATTGCATTCCTATCATCAAATTCAATGAAAATATAGAATTTATACGTATACTAGAAGCAACCATTGAAATCATTGATGTGGAAATGGGCAAATAGCCTGAGTATTTGACGGTAGGCAAAACACCCCTTGAGAGGGTGCATAAATTGCTGTCAAAGTTAGATTCCATAAGGCGGAGCAAGGAACGGGGGTCTGTTGTTTTAGCGGCTGAAAAGAGCCTGTCCAATAAATTTATTGG
>JAHJDU010000256.1 GCA_018812385.1 Pseudomonadota bacterium | reverse complement strand
CTGCATTACTTCACCTATCTGTCCTGTGACCAGCAGTTCTCCTTTTCCCTGATAGAGAGATACTTCAATATAAAGCTGCTCTCCACCGACTTCAGTCCATGCAAGCCCCGTGGCCAGACCAACCTGACTTTCTTCCTGGTCAAGTTCAGTAAGATATTTTGGCGGCCCAAGATATTTTGTTAGATTTTGCCTGGTTATTGAAAATTTACCATTTTTACCCTCTGCAATCTTTCTTGCAATTTTTCTGCAAATGGCGTCCAGTTTCCTTTCAAGACCCCGCAGGCCAGCTTCCAGTGTATACTCTCCAATAATTTGCTCCATTGCTCCAGAGCTTATATTGATTGATCTGCGGACAAGCCCGTTATCTTTCAATTTTCTTGGGAAAAGAAATTTTTGGGCAATCACCTTTTTTTCCTGCCGTGTATATCCGGGAATTCTAATCACCTCCATCCTGTCCAGCAAAGCAGAAGGGATAGTGTCAGATATATTGGCCGTTAAAATAAAAAGCACATTGGAAAGATCAAAGGGCATATTCAGATAATGATCTGAGAATTCAAAGTTCTGTTCAGGATCAAGGGCCTCTAAAAGGGCGGAAGAAGGATCTCCCCTGAAATCATTTCCCAGTTTGTCGATTTCATCTAACATAAATACAGGATTATTTGTATCACATTGTCTTAACCCCTGCAAAATCCTTCCTGGCATGGAACCAATATAGGTTCTTCTATGCCCCCGGATTTCAGCTTCATCCCTGATGCCGCCCAAAGATACCCGATGAAACTTACGCTTCATGGCTTTGGCAATGGTCTGTCCCAGTGATGTTTTTCCAACACCAGGAGGGCCCACAAAACAGATGATCTGTCCCTTTTTTTTAGGGTTTAACTTTCTGACACTTAAATATTCAAGAATTCTTTCTTTGACTTTATCCAGACCAAAATGATCCTGATTCAGGACTTCTTCTGATTTTGGGATATCAAGAAAATCTTTTGTTGCTTTGCTCCATGGCAATTCAACAATACAGTCAAGATAGGTGCGGACAACGGAAGCTTCAGAAGAGTCAGAATGCATTTGTTCAAGACGTTTCAACTGTTTTTCTGCCTCTTTTTCACAGTCCTTGGGCATTTTACATTTTTTAATCTTTGCTTTGAATTCTTTTATTTCAGCGAGCTTTTCATCACTGTCCCCAAGCTCCCTGTGAATGGCTTTTACCTGTTCTCTAAGAAAATAATCCCTTTGATTTCTAGAAATCTCATCCTTGACATTTATTTGAATTTTGGCTTGAACCGTTGAAAGATCCAGCTCTCTTACCAAAAGGTCATTCACCTTTTTCAAGCGTTCCGTACCATCTAAAATTTCAAGTAAACTCTGGGCATCCACGACCTTTAAATTTATATTGGAAGCAACAAGATCAGCAAGTTTACCCGGAGATTCAATATGAGACAGCAAATCCCCTACATCCCCTGAAAACTCGCCTTTGAGCGCCAGCAATTTTTCACTGGCCTCTTTGACATTCCGCATTAAAGCTTCATCTTCAATATTCAGTTCCAAAGGATCCATATCCTTTAAAACTTCAATATGAACTTTAAAAAAAGGTTTCTTTTTAATATACTCCAATACTTTTGCCTTGGCTAACCCCTGAACCAAAGCCTTAATCCTGCCATCGGGCAACTTGATCATTTTTTGAATTCTGCCAATGGTACCGACTATATAGAGATCCTCAGTCGTTGGTTTTTCCAGTTCAGAATCTTTCTGAGCTGTCAGGAAAATATAACGATCATATTCAATACTCTCTTCAACTGCTCTAATGGATTTTTTACGGCCAACAAACAATGGCAGCAGCATATCCGTAAACACAACAATATCTCTGACCGGCATCATGGGAAGGGTTGTGGGGATATCCTCTAAATTGCTTTCTTTTTCTATGATTTCAATCAGATCATCAATATCTGCTTCAGCCATTTTTACTCCTTGACATTCATTATAAGTTCTTTCATATTTGACCCTTTACAATAAAACATATTTTTTATTTTACAATGTCCTTGAAAAAAAATTAAGGGGAAAAATCAAAATGATGATATTTGACTATTTTTCCATGCCTGCCATGTTGTTTTTAATCATTGGCGCCTGTATTGGAAGCTTTTTAAATGTTTGTATCTACAGGATCCCTGAAAATAAATCCATTGTCTTTCCTGGTTCATTCTGCCCGGTCTGTAAAAAAAGCATTCCTTTTTACTGCAATATTCCCGTCTTAAGCTATGTGTTTTTAAAAGGCCGGTGCAAGTTCTGCCTTAAGCCGATATCCATAAGATACCCTTTCATAGAAATCCTGACGGGTATTTTTGCCGTGCTGCTGTTTTATAAGTTCGGCCCGGGATGGGCCATGGCGTACTGGTTTGTTTTCATCAGTGTTTTAATCACCATTTCCTTTATTGATATAGACCATCAGATTATTCCGGATATCATATCGCTTCCCGGCATCCTGATATTTGCCTCTTCGTTTTATTTTTTGCCTGAAATGACGATTAAAGATACCCTGCTGGGTATTTTTGCCGGTGGCGGCAGTTTATATGCTGTGGCTTATTTATATTTTCTGCTGAAAAAACAGGAAGGTATGGGCGGCGGTGACATCAAGCTTCTGGCGATGATCGGGGCGGCAACAGGGATTAAAGGTGTTTTTTTTACTATTTTCGCCGGCTCATTATTCGGCACATTTTTCGGAATTTTAATAATGATCTACACCAAAATAGCTGATTCAAAATTAAAAATTCCCTTTGGACCGTTTCTGTCCCTGGGTGCAATTTTATATATTTTTTTTGGAGAACAATTGATCCAATGGTATTTAGCGATTCTAAGGCCCTAAGCCCTTGCGCACCTTGATTTTTATCAATTTTATGTTTTTTTTTATATTTTGACGATAAATTTTAAAAAAATGTGAATAAATACTTGACACGCCCTTCTCAACGACGTAACGTACGCTAAATGCTGGTTTAAGTTAATTTTATTTTAGAAAAATGTTTTAAGGCAAATTTTAGAAATTTCTAAAACCTCAAAAAAGGAGTGAAAAAATGAACAAAGGCGATTTAATCAACAAGGTCTCAGAAGTACTCAGCAGTAAAAAAGAAGCCCAGGCTGCAGTTGATCACACAATCAAAGCAATCACAGAAGCCCTTTCCAACAATGATTCTGTTACACTGGTTGGCTTTGGAACATTTAAAACAGCCAATAGAAAAGCCAGAAAGGGAAGAAATCCCCAGACAGGCAAAGAAATTGACATCCCTGCCAGAAACGTTCCCAAGTTTGTCCCGGGAAAAGCATTAAAAGACGCTGTAAAATAAACTCCGCAAAATTCATTCGGGCAGTATCTGTTCACAGGTACTGCCTGAATATTTTGTTCAATATTTTGTAACGGGAAAATTACAGGGTTTTAATATATTTCTTTAACCAGCCAAGCATTCTTTTTGTATCCTGATCCGGATTTAAAAGGGCTTGCTGGGTTGTCTTCAATTCTTCTAACCCTTGCCTGCAATTCAATTTTATATCATTTTTGTATCCGATAATCTGATCTTTTTCCAGGGAAGATTTCAGCCTTTTCATGTACAGCCTGTATTCTGTATCTTCGGCATGTCCTATAATATTATCGGGAATATTATCGGGAATATTATCAAAATTCCGGGCCAGGATACGATTTGCCAGGATTTTGATCCTGGGACTTTTTATTGTGCTTTTTATTGTGCTTTTTATTTTTTTTATGCTTTCTGTTTTATCCAAATTTAAATCCGTCAATGCCAAATTTAAATCCTTGAGGGATTGATGAAACAAATTAATTTCCTTTTTCTCCTGAAAGGAAAAAAAACCATCCTGATAAAGGGCAGCATCCGGGTCCATATTGGGAATAAAAGGGTATTTATAGCCAATATGATACTGGATAAATTCAAAAAATCTTTCTTTATGGATAGAAAGTTTCTCCATATTTTCCCGGGCCGTGTTCCTGGATTCTTCTGGCAGTTTATCCAAGAATCTTTCAAGAGCCGGCAGCACGATCAAAGCATCTGCGGGACGTTTTCTTATAACAAAGGTATCCTTTATATCCAGGTCTGTGTTCAGGCCTAAAATATCATCTGAATCAAGCCGCAGCCACAGGCTTTGATTTTTATAGGGCAAAGATTCGCCAATATGAATAACTGGTGCCATATAATTGACCTTTGACCCGAAAGATGCAGACACCATAAGACAAATCCTGAATCGTGTATTTTGAATATCCAGTTTTTTATCAATATTATTTATTCTGACCTCATCCCGTGTTTTATTAAAAAAATCCAGGCAATAGTTCCAGATATCTTTTTGTTGAAACATTTTTTTACTCAATTCAATCACGGCTTCAACATCGTTCAGTGCCTCATGGGCTCTGCCCGTTGTTACAAAATTATTTTCCCGGCTGATTAAATCCAATTTTAAGCTTGGTTTTCCATCAATTTGAGGCCAGTTTAAAATAGCAGGATGAAATACTCTGAAAAGAATAGTAATGGGCATAATATCCATTCTGGAACACCCATTGGCATATTGGTGGCTATAGGGATCCAAAAGGTTGCGATAAAACATGAACCTTAAAAAGTCATCATCAAATCCCAGTGAATTATACCCCAGGCTTATGGTATTGGGTGTATTTAATATTTTGTGAATTTCAATAGCAGCTTTATACTCATTGATTCCAAGGGATAATTCATCAAAGGTTAAGCCGTGGGTTAAAAAAGCCTGTGTTGACGGGACGATATCCTTTCGCAAACAAATGGTGATGGTTTGCCTTTTGATCTCATTAAGCTCAAGATCCGTCCGGATGCTGGCAAAGGTTAAAATCT
>JAHJDU010000255.1 GCA_018812385.1 Pseudomonadota bacterium | reverse complement strand
ATTGTTTGAATTAAACGGAATAAAATCTCACAACATAATCAAACCCGCTGCATAACTTGCTCCAAGCTCTCTTAAATTGTTTTCATCAAAGTATTTGCGGTGTTGATAGGGACAAGGATCAATCTTTTTAATGTCTATCATAGAAAAAGAATAATTTTTATTATCTGTTATTGGCATGATCCAACTCCATTATAAAAAAATCTTATCGCACGGGTTTAAAAGTATAGATGTTTTATAAAAAAGATTATCAAAAAAGTAAAACTAATATGACACGATGAACCGATTTTGCCACATTTTTTTACAAAGTCCTTGCTGAACACTGTCTAAAAACTTGGGGGAAAACTGGTGTAAATATTTTCGGTCCAATATAAGGATTCATTGTCACTGCCAACCAAACACTTGCAGTTAGCTGTGATGATGTGATAATTACAAAGAAATGAAATACTTCAGCCAGAGGTGTCAGATTACGGAAATTGGATTGAAATATTTATAGAACGCAGAAGAGAACTATTAGGAAAAAGGAGGTCCGTTATCGATTCATTTAGCTATAAAAACGGGAGATTGTTTGCTGAAAGCGTGGATGTTGAGGCGATTGCAAATCAGGTCGGTACGCCCGTGTATATTTACAGCAAGGCAACATTCCTTGATCATCTGAAAAAAATTCAAGCCGCATATACCGACATTGACACGACGATTTGCTATTCAATCAAGGCGTGCGGCAATATTCATATTCTCAAGATCCTGGCTGAGGCAGGCAGCAGTTTTGACATTGTCAGCGGCGGCGAACTATACCGCGCCCAACAGGCTGGGGCAGACATGAGCAAAATTGTCTTTGCGGGCGTTGGCAAAACTGATACCGAGATTATTGAGGCATTGGACGCGGGGATCGGCTATTTCAATATCGAATCCGAAGCAGAACTGGAGAACCTTATTAAGCTTTGCAAAGTACACGGCAAAACGACCAAAGCCGCACTGCGCGTTAACCCGGATATCAATTACGATGCGCACAAGCATACAACCACCGGTGTTAAGGAAACTAAGTTCGGTATTGATATCGAACGGACCCTGAAGATTTATGACAAGTATGCCCACAACGGCGTTGTCAAGATGTCAGTAATTCATGTGCATCTCGGCTCTGGTGGCAAAACTGTCGACCCCTATGTCAACTATGTCAAGAAAGTCCTGCCCCTGGTCAAGGACTTGCGCGGCAAGGGTTATACGATTGATAAACTCGATCTGGGCGGCGGCTATGGGGCTGATTACGAAACGGCAACGGTGCCCTCTGCCGCCGACTATGCCGAGAAGATCGTGCCGCTCCTGAAAGCTGCGAATTTGAAACTGATTCTCGAACCGGGTAAAAGTATTATTGCCAATGCAGGGATCATGCTGACACGCACCGTGTTTAAAAAGTCAGGCGGTACAAAAACATTCGTGATTGTTGATGCGGGCATGAATGACCTGATTCGCCCGTGTTTGTATGAGGCGTTTCACTTTATCTGGCCAACCAGGGTCAATGAGAACTTCATTCCTGAAAAACGTGTAAACGGTTTGGAAATGGACAATACTGAAGTGGTCGATGTGGTGGGCCCGATCTGCGAGGGTACAGACTACTTTGCAAAAAACAGGGCTATACCGCCCGTTGAGCAGGGCGACCTATTAGCCGTCTTTAGTGTTGGTGCCTATGGCTTTACCATGGCCAGCAACTACAATGCCCGGCCCATGTGCGCCGAAGTGCTGGTAGACGGCGATCAGTTCAGGATCATCCGCAAACGGCAGACCTATGAGGACTTAATTGAGCTGGAAAAGTAATAAAACGACTACTTCCCGACTCGCTATCTGCAACTTTGAGATTAAACCCAATGGCAAGACGTATTTCATTGAGCTGAACCATGGTTTCTTCTGTACAGACGGCATATCCTGTGGCGCCAATTGTGTTGGAGGCACCCGCTGGAATAATATAGGGCGGTTTACCGGAAATTGTTGAGACCCTTAAGGATCAACCTTTGTGCAAGTAATTGTAACTTTTGGGGGTTAAAAAAATCCACATAATTTTATAATCGGACTTATAGACATAGTGTTCACCCTTGCTAAAGAAATTTTCCAGTCTAAAAAAAATTTTTTTCCAGAATGCTCAAGGTTACAATTGATATTCTTGATACTTGAAAGTCCGGTGAAGGTAAAGAATAGGATAATAATACTTGAGTGTAATCAAGGCATTAAACTTGATATAAAAAAAGTTTAATTTGAAAGAATGGCTTTTAATATTTTTCTAAGATAAAAGAGTTTGATTTGGGGAAGTGATTCAT
>JAHJDU010000254.1 GCA_018812385.1 Pseudomonadota bacterium | reverse complement strand
TTCTCTTGCCAAAATAGCACTGTTCCCGTTTTTCCGTGGACTTCCCAAAAGAACAAGTACTTTATGCTGTTTTTTTTTATTTGACATTTAATGTCTCCTTACTGATTTCTATTGTTCAAATCTAAACAATTCGACTTATTTTCCATTTTTCCATTATATCATTCGTAGTTTCTTGTATCAAATCCAACAGTGATTTTCAAAAGAATTACTTTGATCGAGCAATGGATATTTCCAAGCTCAAGGATTATTATCCGATTCTTGAGTTCTGGAAAGCGTTTTATTGTCAATGATACCACCACCTAAAAAAACTTTACATGATACCCAGTAAGTCACCCAGCAAGTAATACGACTTTTGAGAGTGATTTCCGGTGAGATGGCTCGTGCGGAAATTATGGCAAAATTGTCTCTTAATGACCGGGTAAATTTTTGAAGAAATGATCAGTCCTAACATTTAGCGACTCGATTTAAGATTATTTTATGAGAAATATTCTTAGATCCATGACATTTGTATTGGTGGGACCGGTTATGATGAGATCATCTATCTTCTTAAAAAAATTATAAGAATCATGGGCCGTTAAATATTGTTTTGCAGAGATTCCAAGAGCCATGGCTTTTTCAAGGGTGTTGCCATCTGCAATTGCCCCTGCTGCATCTGTTGGGCCGTCCGTACCATCTGTTCCAGCAGAAAGAACAACAATGTTGTTTTCTTCTGCAATCTCAATGGCAGATGCCAGTACAAATTCCTGATTTCGTCCTCCAAGCCCATGATGATCCATGGTTACTATTGTTTCCCCTCCTGAAATAATGCATCCGGGCAATGATACAGGATTACCTGTTTTAAGGACTTCCTTTGCTATGGCTGCGTGCATCTTTGCAATATCCTTTGTCTCTCCCTCAATCAAAGAAGATAAAATTATTGTGTTATATCCCAGGGATTCAGCTTTGGCTCTGGCAGCGATGAGTGTATTAAAATTATTCCCGATTATCAGGTTCTTAACTTTTTTAAAATATGGATCATCAGGCTTGGGGGTTTCAGGAATTTCACCGTTACATCCTTTATTAATATGATTCAGGACATTTTTGGGTAGTTTTAAGGAAATATTATATGATTCTATGATATTTTTACAATCTTCAAAAGTGCCCGTGTCGGGAACTGTAAGGCCTGAAGCTATGATATCAAGATCATCACCCACAACATCTGACAGGATCAAAGAAATTATAGTTGCAGGATAAGCAGCTTTTGCAAGACCTCCGCCCTTAATAAGGGAAAGATGTTTGCGGATGGTATTTATTTCATGAATTCTAGCGCCGCAGGAAAGCAGGATTTTTGTTGTTTCCTGTTTTTCAGCCAGGGAGATGCCATCACATGGTAAAGGTGACAGTGCAGACCCGCCACCTGAAATAAGGCAGAATATCAGGGTTTTTTCATGGGCATTTGTTGCCATGTCAAAAAGTTTTTCTGCCCCAATCCTTCCATTTTCATCGGGAATGGGGTGGCCTGCTTCAACCAGTTCAATGGTTTTAAGACTTGCAATGTGATCATATTTTACATTAATACTTCCCCGGGTTATTCTTGAACCCAGAATATTTTCAAGTTCTTTTGCCATGGCAGCACAGGCTTTGCCAGCTCCAATAACCAGGATTTCTTCAAACTCTGCAAGATCAAATGTGGTATCTGCCACTATAAGTATATTTTTACAAAGTTTTAGATGGCTGTTGATTGCAATGGCAGGATCTGCCGATAAAAGACCGGCATGGAAAATATCTCTGGCATCTTTTCTGATATCTAAAAGATCACAATATTTTTCTTGTTGAGTAGGCATCTACTTCTCCTTTTCTTTTTCATAAATCGGTATTACATAAGGCCCTTCAGGGATAACTGCTATTTTCTTATTGCCTGATCTTTTAATGGATTCACAAAGCATTTTATTTAAATCAAAAATATTATTTACATAGGTATATTTTCTATATTTTTCTAAAAGTTTTGGGGCAAACAAATGGATGTTTCCGATACGCATGGGTTTTAACTGCATTTCAGTCTGCCATTCATCAATCTCAGCATATTCCCGTGATTTTAATTTTTCAAGAAATGATTCTTTCCCAAATTTGAATAAAAGTTTCTGGGCAGTTAAATACTCATCTGATCCCATGCCTTCGGAACATTCTGATACAACAATGATATCTCCGCCTGGCTCAAGTATATCCAGGGCAGTAACCATTGCTTTTACAGTCTGGTAATAGGTTTTATCCAAAGGATATCCCCCGGCGCTTGTGAGAATTGTAGAAAATTTTTCTGAAATTTTAATTTCTGCATATTGTTTCAAATATTGGATTGCCCTGGCATGGCTTTTTTCAATATCACCAAAATTTACAAAGGAAAGATTTCTTTTTTCATCAATAACAACATTAACTGCAAAAAGATTGGATAATTGTCTTATGCCCTCAAGCTGGAATTCATGGAAAATATTTTCTTTAAGATTGCAGGTTCTTGAGCAAGGATGCTCAAGAAATTTTGCAGTATGAAATCCTGTAATGGTTTGATGGTGGGCTACCCCGGGGATAACAAGCTTTCTTCCCCCTGAATAGCCTGCCATGAAATGGGGTTCCACAAGTCCTACTACGATTTTGAGATCAGCCATGGCAAAACGCCTGTCGATTTTTATGGCAAGACCGGATTTTGAAGTGCACAGGAAGACATGATCTTCGTCTTTCCTTGCATAGTGGTTTTCCACCCTCACCGTTTCAAGGACTTTTTTACTGCCCACAATTTCTAAAAGTTCGTCTCCAATATTTGGCCTGTGCAGACCAGTGGCAACAAGCACATTGATGCAATCTTTTTTAATTCCTGCTTTTATCAGTCTTTCAACTAGTTGCGGAAGTATAAGCCCATTGGGAACAGGCCTGGTAACATCACAAATTAATATGCAGGCAGAAGATTTTCCTTTTGCCACCTCTTCCAGTGATCCTGATTCATCTCCTTTGGAAAAGGCCTTTGATATGGCAGCCAAAGGGTCATCAATAACAGGCATATTCTGGTTTTCAATTACTTTTACTTCCCAGTCCTTATCAAGACTGACTCCAAGACTGGTTTTGCCGTAGTTTAAAGAAATATCCATTATATAAGTCCTATTTTTTTTGTTTCCTTTTCAAGGTGCCCATAAGATAGCTTATTTTCCAGCCTGGTGCATACTAAAAATTAATAATATTGTCAATTTTGTCGGGGCGCAAAACAAACGAACAATCTTGATGTTTACATTTGAGCATAAGATTATCAGTCCGGCAATTTTAAGGCAAGTCCATGAATTCATCGTGAAAAACCTTGTCATATACCGGTTCAAGCCTTGCAAGCGCTTTTGTCCGGATATGGTTTCTACTGGGCTTTCGGCCATGGGTTTGTAAAAACCGCATATAAAACATTGAAAAACAGGGCATTTACAGGTAAAATGCCGGGCATGGATATTCAATTGCCACAACGATATGCCGTCCGGGCCAGTGTTAACACCATCCGGGAGGTCTTTGACTATATACGCCAGTACAAGGGCAAAACCTTTGTGCTGAAAATAGAAGATACCCTCATTGACCATCCCTTTTTCCCCCTGCTCATGAAAGACATTGTACAATTGCAAGACATCGGCATCCATCTGATCATCGTGACAGGCACCCGGGCAACCATTGAAAAATATCTGGCCAAAGCAAAACTCCATACACGGATTGTCAATGGCATCCGGATTACCACACCGTCGGCGATGGCCCATGTCAAGCTGGCAGCCATGGAAGTGGCCCAGACTGTTATTTCCCACCTGGCCGCAGGCAATGCCCAGGGTATTATGGGGAACTGGATCCGGGCAAGATCCCTGGGGGTATATGATGGATTGGATTACCAATACACGGGTCATGTGGAAAAAATTCAAACCCGTATTGTTCATAAACTTCTGGACCAGGACTTTATCCCGGTAATTTACAATATCGGAATGAATGCCACAGGAGATTGCTATAATTTAAATACAGACCAAATTGCCCGGCAGATCTGCCTGGACATGGACATTGAAAAACTCTTTTTTATCCGGGCCCAGGATGCCATTCCCACCAAGGGTCTTGAACTCCCACCAGGAAGTCAGGTCCACCCCAACGGGAAAATTTTTTCCAACATGGATATCAGCCATGTGGATTTCATGCTATGCCAAAACAAGGATCGCTTAAGTTTTGAAAACCAGACATTGCTGGCTTATTCAAAGGCAGTGATTGACCAACCCCAAGGGGTCAAACGGGTTCATATCATTGACGGCAGACGTGAGGGACGGCTGCTTCAGGAAGTTTTTTCCAGTATCGGCGGCGGCACATTGATCTACGGCAACCAGTATGCCCATATCCGTCAGGCCACCCTTGAGGATGTCCCTGAAATCCTCCACCTCATGGATGGATATATAAAAAAAGGCAACCTGGTCATGCGAACGGTATCAGACATTCAGAATAAAATCCATGCCTACCATATCTATGCAGTAGACCACTCTGTATACGGATGTGGTGCCCTTTACGAATTGGGTGACGGCTGGGGTGAAATCGGTGCCGTTGCTGTGAGTGATACCTACAAATCCAAAGGCATTGGCCGGGGACTTATGCAATATCTCATCCAAACCGCCCGGAAAAAGCAAATACAAACCCTTTTTCTTCTGACCACACAGGCTGCAGACTGGTTTTTTGAATTCGGATTTGTCTGGGCCAGCCCATCGGATCTTCCCGCCCCCCTGCAGGGAAGATACAACCCCAAACGAAACTCAAGGGTGTTGCTCCTGAAACTTTAGTGTTACCTTGAAAAAGAACTATCACCCAGCCAATTTAATCTTGTTCTTTTTTCCTGTCAGTGCTAAACAGAGTTTTTCTCAATTTCTTTGCCGGGAAACAAGGAAAGCACATGATACTACTACCTGCCAGATTGCGGATAATTAATATGGAACCCCGGGTTGCCGGACTGGTTCTCATGCTTTTGGCAGCCTTTCTGTTCACCATCATGAGTGTCCTGGTCAAGCTCATGCCGGATAACTATACTGTCTGGCAGTTTGGATTTATTCGATTTTTCGGCGGATTGACGGTCTTGGTGATATCAGCAGGTTTTCCCGGGCAGGGCACCCTGCGCAACCCTTTTTCAGGCCATAATATTCCATTGCTGATCCTTAGGGGATGTGTCGGTTCCATTGCCTTTTTCTGCGTTATTACTTCTTTACGGATTCTCCCGATATCAACGGCCTGTGTGTTGTTTTACTCCTATCCCGTATTTGCAGGCCTGTTCGGATTCCTTCTCTACAGAGAAACCATAAACATTTGTCAAATGGGATGTGTTGCCCTGATAGTTGCCGGAATTGCCGTTCTCTTTGACTTCAATTTCACGGGCAATACCTATGGTCAGATCATGGCCGTAATTGGCGCCTTGTTTGCCGGAGTTACCGTCACTTTGGTACGATCCCTGAGAGCTAAGAACGGCCCGGTCATCATTTATCTTTATTTCTGCACCATGGGAACCTTACTCACCCTGCCTGCTTTTATCATGAATCCCATCAGTCCTTCTTCTGCTCTGGAATGGGCCATGATTTTAGGAATTGTTTTTACATCCCTGGGAGCACAACTTCTCATGAACCAGGGATTTTTCTTCTGTAAGGGCTGGGAGGGCTCGGTCTACATGTCCAGTGAAACTGTTTTTACAGCTATTGTGGGCATTATGTTTCTTAATGATCCGGCCACCTGGCGTTTCTTTGCTGGTGCATTGCTCATTGTAGGATCTGGCCTTGCATTGGGTAAACTGGGACAACGAACCCCTTAGCAAAATCTTCCTCTGTTTTTCAGGCTTTGTGCCGGTAGAATACTGCCTTTGAAGGTGGCTCCGGAGTATTGCCCAGGATGAGGTCACAGGCTTTTTACGCCACCATCATGACCGGGGCATAGATATTACCGTTGGTCACATAGGGCATGACAGAGGCATCCACAACGCGCAGATTTTCCATGCAGTGAACCTTCATGGTATCAGGATGTCCATAAAAGTTCTTGATCTCAAGCCTTGTTCCAGTATACATAGGGTTTTACCTGGCTGAAAAGCGGGCAAAAGATCCCATCCTTGATCTTAGATTTTTTAAGCATAAACGGTTTGCTAATGGTAATCTTGCCACATTTTTCAGCAGTTTTTCCATTTTTGCTTTGTTTGCCTATGCGCCGCTGTTTCTTCAGGTGGCATTGGAACAAACCCCTATGCAGGTGGGTTGGGCCATGCTTTCATTGAGCCTTGGCTGGTCTTTGGGGGCTTTGGTCTTGGGCAGAATCATGGACAGGGTCGGAGCTAAAACAGCAGCCCTGGCCGGAGGTTTGCTTATGGTAATCGGCAGTGCGTTGACCCTTGGATTTAACCTTACAACAACCATGGTTCAAAGTTTTATCGTATTTCAGGTGGTGGGACTTGGTATGGGATTTATTACCCTTTCCACTCTGATTCTGGTCCAGGAAAGCCTGTCAAAAAAAGACCTTGGTGTGGCAACCTCATTCCATCAATTTTCCCGGACATTTGGTGGAACCATTGGTGTTGGGATTTGTGGAGGGCTTGCCACTTCAGGACTCTTAAACCGCCTGGAAGAGACATCCCATGTATTGAACCCGCAACTTTTAGCCCAGCTTCGTGAGAGCATGGAGAATCTGTTTAAACCTGAATTTACAGCCATGATAACCCAGAGTGCAAGGCAGGTTCTTCAAGAAGCTGTCTTAAAAGGCGTCTCATCCATTTTCCTGATTGTCTGCATATCCTCTATACTGGGTTTTTTATGTTGCCTCCTGCTTCCGGGAGGCTTTGATCA